>NZ_JBFRCU010000011.1:0-124634 GCF_052113205.1 Inquilinus sp. YAF38
CCCTCGGGGAGAGGGCGGGGCCCGTCGCGTTGGCGACGGGAGGGTGAGGGGGCGGGATCGATCCACGCCGCGGCGTGTTAGCGAAGTGACGCCGCCCGCCGCGGGCGGCATTCGCCGACACCGCATCCGGACCGCCGATGATCAATTTCGACAATCTGTGGGCGCTGGCCGCCTTCTATGGCCTCAACGCGCTGTACGCCTTCGTGCTGCTCGGCCTCGGCTGGTGGCTGGCGCGCTTCATCGAGCGCTGGCTGCTGCGCCTGGCGCACGGCACCCGCCATGTCGATCCGACCATCGCCGACTTCCTGGCGTCGCTGATGCGCTATCTGGTGCTCGCGGTCGTCGTCATCGCCGTGCTGCAGATCTTCGGCATCCAGACCACCAGCCTGGTGGCGGTGCTGGGCGCCGCCTCCCTGGCCATCGGCCTGGCGCTGCAGGGCACCCTGTCCAACCTGGCGGCCGGGGTCATGCTGCTGGTCTTCCGGCCGTTCAAGATCGGCGACGCGGTCGAGGTCGCGGGCAAGGCCGGCACCGTCCGGTCGCTGTCGCTGTTCATGACCGAGCTGGTGACGCCGGCGAACGTCCAGATCCTGCTGCCGAACGGCGCGGTCTGGGGCGCCGCCATCGTCAACAACTCGACCTATCCCGGCCTGGCGAAGATGGAGATCAGCTTCCCGGCGCCGGCCGGCCCGGCGGGCGAGGATCTGGCCCGCGACATCGTCGCCGCGCTGAAGGCCGATCCGCGCCTGGCGCCGGGGACGGAACCGGCCGTCGCCGTGTCCAAGCTGGTCGACCTGTCCAAGCCCGGCGCCGGGGTGGTCGAGCTGACGGTCAGCGCGCCCGTGGCCACCGGCGATGTCGGCGCGGTGAAGACGGCGCTGATGCAGCGGATCAACCAGAGTATCGGGGCCAGCATGGGGCGCCTGACCGCCGGCGGCCTTGCCTCGGACGCGCCCGCCTCCTAAAAACCGCGGGCAACCGGAAGATCTGCCCGCATGTCCTCGCTCGCCTCGAAGCTGACCGAAATCGTCGCCGCCGCCTTCGCCGCGGAAGGCCTGCCGCCTGAGCTGGGCCAGGTCATCGTCTCGAACCGCCCCGATCTCGGGCAGTTCCAGTGCAATGGCGCGCTGCCGGCGGCCAAGCGCGCGGGCGCCAACCCGCGCCAGATCGCGGAGAAGGTGGCGGAGCGGCTGAAGGCGGACCCGCAATTCGACAGCGTGTCGCTGGCCGGCCCCGGCTTCATCAACCTGTCGCTGACCGACGCCGTCCTCGCCGGCCATGTCGACGGCCAGGCGCGGGACGACCGGATGGGGGTGCCGAAGACCAGCCCCGCGCGCCGGGTGGTCTTGGACTATGGCGGGCCGAACATCGCCAAGCCGATGCATGTCGGCCACCTGCGGGCCTCGATCATCGGCGACAGCCTGCGCCGGCTGTTCCTGTTCGCCGGCGACGAGGCGATCGGCGACGTGCATATGGGCGACTGGGGCACGCCGATGGGCATGGTGATCAGCGAGATCGCCCGCCGCCAGCCGGACCTGCCCTATTTCGACCCGGACTACACCGGCCCCTATCCGGCCGAGAGCCCGGTGACGATGGAGGATCTTGAGGTCCTGTACCCCGCCGCCTCCCAGGCCTCCAAGGCCGATCCGGAGCGGATGGAGGAGAGCCGCAAGGCGACCGCGGAGCTGCAGGCCGGCCGGCCCGGCTACCGGGCGCTGTGGCAGCATTTCATCGACGTCTCGATCGCCGGCATGCAGCGCGAATTCGACGCGCTGGGCGTGCAGTTCGACCTGTGGAAGGGCGAGGCCGCGGTCCACGACCTGATCGAGCCGATGGTCGAGGACCTGAAGGCCCGGGGCCTGGCCGAGACCGATGACGGCGCCGTCATCATCCGCGTCGCCGAGGAGGGTGACCGGAAGGAGGTGCCGCCGCTGATCCTGGTCAAGTCGGACGGCGCCTTCACCTATGGCACCACCGACCTCGCCACCATCGTCGACCGGCGCCAGTCGCTCGACCCGGAACTCGGCCTCTATGTCGTCGACCGGCGCCAGTCGCTGCATTTCGAGCAGGTGTTCCGCGCCGCCCGCAAGGCCGGGCTCAACCACCGGTCGGACCTCGAGCATCTCGGCTACGGCACCATGAACGGGCCGGACGGCAAGCCGTTCCGGACCCGCGCCGGCGGCGTGATGAAGCTGTACGACCTGCTGGACACCGCCACCGAGATCGGCCTGAAGCGGCTGGAGGAGGCGCATCTGGCCGAGGGCTATCCGGAGGAGGAGCGGCGCGAGATCGCCCGCCGGGTCGGCATCGCCGCGATCAAATTCGCCGATCTGTCGAACAACCCGTCCTCGGACTACGTCTTCGACCTCGACCGCATGCTGCGCTTCGAAGGCAAGACCGGCCCCTATCTGCAATACGCGGCGGTGCGCGCCAAGTCGCTGCTGCGCCGCGCGGACGGGCAGGGCGACGCGCCCGGCACCATCCTGCCGGCGGCGAACGAGGCCGACCGGGCGCTGATGCTGCAGCTGGGCCAGCTGCCCGACGCCGTGCGCAACGCCTATGACAAGCGGGCGCCGAACGAGCTGTGCGACTTCGCCTACGCCCTGGCGCGAGAGTTCAGCCGCTTCTACGATTCCTGCCATGTGCTGAGCGAGCCGGATGCGGCGCGCCGCGCCTCCTGGCTCGGCCTCACGGCGCTGACGCTGCGGCAGCTGGAGCAGGTGCTGGGCCTGCTCGGAATCGAAATTCCGGACCGTATGTAAACGAACAGAACTGGTGTATCGTCCGACCAAAGGCGGAACGACGGGGTATGCCTTGTCGTTTTACCATGAGGGCACAAAGCCCTGCCGCGGGCCGTCGTCCGCGGTCGATGGAAGAGGACGGGTTATCATGACCGGTACTGCCGACCGGAGCGCCGCGCTCAGCGCCGCCTGGGCCACGCCCTGGGCGTCTGCCGTCGAATACTGGGTCGATGCGGCGCAGCGCAGCGTGCTGTTCTGGGACGTGATGCGCCAGCGCGGCAACCAGTATCTCGCCCATGCGGCCGACCCGACGCCGCATGTCCTGTCCTATGAGTTCGAGGTGCTCCTCGACGGCCGCACGATGGAGCGGCCCTGCAACTATATGCTGGTCCGGATCGTGCCGCCCGAGGGCGTGACGGTCGACCCGGACAAGCGGCCCTTCGTCGTCGTCGACCCGCGCGCCGGCCACGGCCCCGGCATCGGCGGCATGAAACCGGAAAGCCAGATCGGCCGTGCCCTGCGCGCCGGCCATCCCTGCTACTTCATCGGCTTCCTGCCGGTGCCGGTGGCCGGCCAGACGCTGGAGGATATCGGCCGGGCGCAGGCCGAGTTCCTGCGCATCGTCGCCGAGCGCCACCCGAAGGCCGAGGGCAAGCCCTGCGTCATGGGCAACTGCCAGGCCGGCTGGGCGCTGGCGATGCTGGCCGCGGTCAAGCCCGGCATCGTCGGGCCGATGATCCTGGCCGGTGCGCCACTGTCCTACTGGGACGGGCCGCGCGGCAAGAACCCGATGCGCTATCTCGGCGGCCTCGCCGGCGGCGGCTGGCCGGCGGCGCTCAGCGCCGATCTCGGCAACGGACGCTACGACGGCGCCCATCTGGTGCAGAACTTCGAGAGCCTGAACCCGTCCAACACGCTGTGGTCCAAGCAGTACAACCTGTACAGCAAGATCGACACCGAGGTGGCGCGCTATCTCAGCTTCGAGAAGTGGTGGGGCGGCTACGTCCAGCTCAACGCCAACGAGATCGAGACCATCACCGAGGACCTGTTCGTCGGCGACAAGCTGGTGGCCGGGCGGCTCGAGACCTCCAGCGGCAAGCCGATCGACCTGCGCAACATCACATCGCCGATCGTGGTGTTCTGCTCGCAGGGCGACAACATCACCCCGCCGCAGCAGGCGCTGGGCTGGATCCTCGACCTGTACGACTCGACCGACGACATTGTCGCCAACGGCCAGACCATCATCTACGCCATCCATGACGATATCGGCCATCTCGGCATCTTCGTCTCCGGCCGCGTCGCGGCGAAGGAGCACAACGAGTTCATCCAGAACATCGACCTGATCGACACGCTGGCGCCGGGCCTGTATGAGGCGGTGATCGTCGAGAAGCAGGCCGACGATCCCAATGCCGCGCTGATCCGCGGCGATCATGTGGTGCGGTTCGAGGCGCGCAGCATCAACCATCTGCGGGCGCTGGGCATCAACACGGCGGAGGAGGACAAGGCCTTCGCGACCGCGGCGAAGGTGTCCGAGATCAACCGCGCCCTCTACACCAGCGTGGCCCGGCCCTGGGTCCAGGCCATGGCCAATGAGCCGGCGGCGGAGATGGGGCGGCGGCTGAGCCCGATGCGGCTGCAATACTCGCTGTTCTCGAACCGCAACCCGGCGGTGCTGCCGCTGGCGTTGGCGGCCGAGCATGTCCGCGCGAACCGCCGCCCGGCGGCGCCGGACAACCCGTTCCTGGCCTTCCAGGACCTGGTGTCGAGCCAGATCGTCACCGCGCTGGACGGCTGGCGCGACATGCGCGACCGCTGGATCGAGAGCAGCTTCTACGCGATCTACGGCAACCCGGTGCTGCAGGCGGCGTTGGGCATCGGCGACGAGACCCTGGCCGACCGCCGGCCGCCGCGCCGCAACGAGCCGGATGAGGAGCGCGAGGCCCTGCGTGGCAAGGTCGCCGAGGGCGACATCCACGCCGCCGTGCTGCGCGCCATCCTGTACGTGATCTGGCCGATGCGGGCGGTGGACGAGCGCGGCTTCGCCACGCTGCGCCAGCTCTATGCCGACCGGCTGCCGGGGCACTGGACCTCGCTGGCCGAGTTCAAGGCGGCGATGCGCCAGCAGTACCTGATCCTGCGCTGGCTGCCGGAGGAGGCGATGACCGCCCTGCCGGGCCTGCTGCCCGACGATGCCGAGACCCGCGACGACGCCTTCGCCGTGATCGAGGCGGCCGCTTCCGCCTCCGGCCCGGTGACGGGCGAGGTCAAGCTGCGCCTCGACCGCATGCGCGAGGCCTTCACCGCCGCGACCGCTCCGGCCAAACCCGTCCGCCGCGGCCGCACCGGCCGGCCGCTGAAGGTGGTGGAGTAGGGTAGAACTCCTCGCGTCATTGCGAGGAGGCGAAGCCGACGAAGCAATCCATGCCTCCGCTCTTGCGGGCCTGGATTGCTTCGCTGCGCTCGCAATGACGGTGTTAGAGGCGGATCGAGGGATTCTTGACTTCTTGTTCCTGATTCGTTCTAATCAGATGCCGGCCGGTATGGTCCTGTTCGGCTTCCGGTGTCTAGATGACCTTCACGAACTGGTCTCGTCGGCCTCGCGCAACAGTTCCGCTCGCCGGGCCGCGAACTCGGCTTCGACCTCTTCATTCGACTGACCGCGATCGAACCGCATCGACGCGCGCGCGATCTCGACCTTCCGGCGCAGAAACTCGTCGTATTCGCGCTCCTCGCGGCGGCGCTGGATGAACTCGCGCATCAGCTCCCGCACCACCTGCGACGCGGGCCGATGGGCGGCTTCAACCTCGGACATGAAGGCGTCGCGGAGCTCCGCCTCGAGCTTCATCGTGAAAACGGCTTCTTTCGGCATGGCAATCATCCCGCATCCGAAGATACTGCGGAAGTATATACGACCTCATTATCAAACGCCAAATCGGGCGAGTTTCGAGATGCCGACCGCGTCAGCCCAGGCCCTTGATCGCGGCAACCGCCGCCTGCGGATCGGTCCAGCCCTCCGCCGCCACGCGCCGGAAATCGGCGTCGGGAACGGCAGCGACGCAGGGCACTTCCATCATCTCGGTCCACCAGGACACGATCTCGGCATCGGCGTCGAAGCCGATGAAGTCGGCACCGGCCTCGCCGGCCTCCATTGCCTCATGCCGACTGGTCCCGACCAGTACACCCACGATCGCCTGGGCGCCGACGGTCTTGCGCGCCGCGGCATAGGCGCCAGCGCCGACCACGACGCCGTCGCAGCCCGACCGGGCCGCCAGCGCCGCGTCGTCGCGCAGCAGGAAGGCGACGCCGCGCTCCTGCGCGATGCCGCGCAGCCGCTCGATCGCGGCCTTGGCCGCGGCCGGGTCGGCGGGCACCGCCATCTCGACGCAGGCGACGTCGCCAGCGCCGAGGGCGGCCGCGAACACCGCCGGATCGAGCTCCGGCAGGATCGCGATGTAGATGCGGAAGTCGGTCAGGGTCTATTCCTTGCCCTGGAAGATGCGGACCAGGGTGTCCAGCAGTTGCAGCGCCTCTTCCCGCGGCCGGCGGAAGCAGTTGCGGCCGATGATCGAGCCGTTGCCGCCACCATCGCGGATGGCGCGGGCGTCGGCCAGCACCGAATCCGTGTCCTTGGCGGCGCCGCCCGAGAACACGACGATGCGGCGGCCGGCGAAGCAGGAGCGCATGACCTCGGCGACGCGCTCGGCCTGGGTGCCGATCGCGATCCTGGCGCCGTCGAACTCCTTCTTGGCTTCCTTCTGCTCGATGAAGTCGGTCGGCAGCTTGACCTTGATGACATGGGCGCCGAGCTGGCTGGCCAGATGCGCGGCATAGGCCACCACATCGACCGCGGTCTCGCCGTCCTTGGTGATGTTGCCGCCGCGCGGATAGGACCACAGCACGGTCGGCAGGCCGACCGCCTTGGCCTCGCGGATCAACTCGGCGATCTCCTCCATCTGCTCCAGCCCCTGGTCCGAGCCGGGATAGATGGTGAAGCCGATGGCGGTGCAGCCCAGCCGCAGCGCGTCCTCGACCGAGCCGAAGATCGCCTGGTCGGCGTCTTCCTTCAGGCGCGACAGGCTGTTCGAGTGGTTCAGCTTCAGGATAGTCGGAACCTGGCCGTACAGCTTGCCGGTCGAGACCTCGAGCTGGCCGAGCGGTGCGGCATAGGCGTTCAGCCCGGCGTCGATCGCCAGCTGGTGGTGGTAGAACGGGTCGTAGCCGCCGGGGTTGACGGCGAAGCTGCGGGCGGGCCCGTGCTCGATCCCCTGGTCGACCGGCAGGATGATCATCTTGCCGGTGCCGCCGAGGCGGCCGTTCATCAGAAGCTGCGCGAGCTTGGCCTTCACGGCCGGGTTTTCGCTGTCGTAGTTCGACAGGATCTTGTGCACGCGCGGGCTGATTCTCATCGTCCGTCTTCCTCGAGGCGGTGGGGCGGTCGGCTGCAATCCCT
This sequence comes from Inquilinus sp. YAF38, assembly GCF_052113205.1. Lineage (NCBI taxonomy): Bacteria > Pseudomonadati > Pseudomonadota > Alphaproteobacteria > Rhodospirillales > Rhodospirillaceae > Inquilinus > Inquilinus sp. YAF38. The sequence continues at coordinate 7,192 of NZ_JBFRCU010000011.1, forward strand.
AGCCGACTGGGTCGGCTTGTTCAACGCCGCCGGCGCACAAATGTTTCGTGATAAATGTAGGACGATTCCACCGGCGTCAGGCCGCCTCGGTCCGGCTCCGGATCGAGGACAGCATCAGGCTGGTCTCGGTCTGCGAGATGCCCTGGACCTGGCGGATCCGGCGCAGCGTCTGGTCGAATTCCTCCAGCGTCGCGGTCTCGATCTCGGCCAGGATGTCCCAGCGGCCATTGGTCGAATGCAGCGCCCGCACCTCTGGGAAGCCGCGCAGCCGCTGCATCACCCGGTCGGCGGCCTGGCCCTCGACCTCGATCATGGTGATGGCGCGGATCGGGTTCGGCTGGCTGCCGGCCTTGACCACGATGGTGAAGCCCTGGATCACGCCGGTGTCGACCAGCCGGTCTATCCGCGCCCGCACCGTGGCGCGGGAGACGCCGAGCGCCGGCGCCAGGGACGAGACCGGGGTGCGGGCATCGGCCCGCAGCAGCGACAGCAGCTTGTGGTCGAGATCGTCCATTCTGATCAGTGTGCCTTGCCAATTTGCTCGATCCACTGAGCAAAATAGCCAAGATGCCGGCTTTATGTCACCCCCTCTCGGGCGGATAATCGGATCTCACAACCCCCGCCGACAGGGATGGCAGGCATGGACGGAACGCAGACCGATCGCGGACAGGATCGCCCCTCCCGCATCGCCCTGGTGGGCGCGCCGGTCGAGGTCGGGGCCGGGCATCGCGGCGCCGTGATGGGCCCGGCCGGGCTGCGCACCGCCGGCCTGCTGCCGAGCCTGCAGGGCCTCGGCTTCGAGGTCGAGGACCAGGGCGACCTGGCCCCGGCCAAGCCGCTGCCGGCCGTCGCCGAGACGCCGCAGATGCGCTTCCTGCCCGAGATCGCCGGCTGGTCCCGAGTGCTCAGCGACCGCGCCTATGACCTGATGAACCAGGGCGTGCTGCCGATCTTCCTCGGTGGCGACCACAGCCTGTCGATGGGCACGGTCAACGGCGTGCTGCGCCATTGCCGTGAGGCCGGCCGCGAGCTGTTCGTGCTGTGGCTCGACGCCCATGCCGACTTCAACACCCCGGCGACCACGCCGTCCGGCAACATGCACGGCATGTCGGCCGCCCTGCTGTGCGGCGAGCCCGGGCTGGACGACGTGTTCGGCAATGAGCCGCGCGAGCGGCTGGACCCGCAGAACCTGACCATCCTCGGCGCCCGCTCGATCGACCGCGAGGAGCGGGCGCTGCTGCGCCGCCGCGGCGTCGAGGTGTTCGACATGCGCCTGGTCGACGAATACGGCGTCTCGGTGCTGATGCGCCGGATCCTCGACAAGGTCGCGGCGCGTAACGGCGTGCTCCATGTCAGCCTCGATGTCGACTTCCTCGACCCGTCGATCGCGCCGGGCGTCGGCACCACCGTGCCGGGCGGGGCGACCTACCGCGAGGCGCATCTGATCATGGAGATGCTGTACGACAGCGGCCTGGTCGGGTCGCTCGACGTGGTCGAGCTGAACCCCTTCCTCGACGACCGTGGCAAGAGCGCCCTGCTGCTGGTCGACCTGGTCTCCAGCCTGTTCGGGCGGCAGATCATCGAGCGGGTCGGGGCGGTCGAACGCGCCGCCTCGGGCGCGCTGTAGGACGGGAGCAGGACCATGACAACATCGGCGACCACCCTCATCGAGACCGAAGCTCGCCTCGGCGCCCACAACTACAAGCCGCTCGACGTTGTGCTTTCGCGCGGCGAGGGCGTCTGGGTCTGGGATGTCGACGGCAACCGCTACCTCGACTGCCTGTCGGCCTATTCCGCGGTGAACCAGGGCCATTGCCATCCGAAGATCCTGGCGGCGATGGTCGAGCAGGCGCAGAAGCTGACCCTGACCTCGCGCGCCTTCCGCAACGACCAGCTGGCGCTGTTCTACGACGAGATCGCGGCGCTGACCGGCTCGCACAAGGTGCTGCCGATGAACAGCGGCGCCGAGGCGGTGGAATCCGCGGTCAAGGCGGTCCGGAAATGGGGCTACGAGGTCAAGGGCGTGCCCGCGGGCCAGGCCGAGATCATCGTCTGCGAGAACAACTTCCACGGCCGCACCCTGGGCATCGTCGGCTTCTCGACCGACCCGGATGCGCGCGGCGGTTTCGGACCCTTCGCGCCCGGCTTCAAGGTCGTGCCGTTCGGCGACGCCGCCGCCTTCGAGGCCGCGATCACCCCGAACACCGTGGCCTTCCTGGTCGAGCCGATCCAGGGCGAGGCCGGCGTGATGATCCCGCCGGCCGGCTACTTCAAGACCGTGCGCCAGCTGTGCACCCGGCACAACGTCACCCTGATCCTGGACGAGATCCAGACCGGGCTCGGCCGCACCGGCAAGCTGCTGGCCGAGGCGCATGAGGGCATCGAGGCCGATGTCACCCTGGTCGGCAAGGCGCTGTCCGGCGGCTTCTACCCGGTCTCGGCCGTGCTCTCGAACTCCGAGGTGCTCGGCGTGCTCAAGCCCGGCCAGCACGGCAGCACCTTCGGCGGCAATCCGCTGGCCTGCGCCATCGCGCGCGCCGCGCTGAAGGTGCTGGTCGAGGAGGAGATGATCGAGAACGCCGAGCGCCAGGGCGACTATTTCCAGGCCCAGCTGGCCGGGCTGCGCAGCAACCTGATCCGCGAGGTGCGCGGCCGCGGCCTGATGCTGGCGGTCGAGCTGCATCCCGAGGCCGGCGGCGCCCGCCGCTACTGCGAGGCGCTGCAGAAGCGCGGCGTGCTGGCCAAGGACACCCATGGCGACACGATCCGGATCGCGCCGCCGCTGGTGATCACCCGCGACCAGGTCGACTGGGCGATGGAGCAGTTCGCCGCGGTGATGACCGGGACGGCTTGACCCCGGTTAGCCGCCCGGCGTTGCGGGCGGCGTCGGCAGGATCCAGTCATACTGCCAGGGCTGCCGGGTCTCGGCGGGGGCGGGGGTCTTCTCCGCCGGCTTCGTCTCCGGCTCGGCGGCGCTCAGCGGCTTCGGCAGCTTGAAGTCGTACTGCTCAGCGAACAGCACCACGTCCTCGATGGTGTGGATCTGGTAGCGCTGGATGTTCGGGCCGTTGCGGGCATTGGCGTCGTATGTGCCCATCGGGTATTCGCCGTTGTCGTTCGACTCGACCTGCAGGGCGTTGTCGATGAAGAAGTCGCGCTTGCGCACCGGCTGCTTATAGAGCCAGTCGACCAGCTCCGGCAGCTCGTTCTCCTTGAAGCCCAGCCGCTTGCCCAGCGTCGGCAGCATGGCCAGGAAGGGCCGGCCCTCCTCGTCGCAATTGGCCAGGCTCTCGGGCTTGTCGACATCGGGATAGGCCGACTTCAGATAGGCACCCAGCATCGGCTCGTAGTGGTTCGACGCCTTGACCCGGGTGTATTGCGACTTGCCGACCACGGCGATCGCGGTCAAGAGCCACAGCGCGCCGCCGGTCTTGGGGCCGACCGATTTCAGGCTGCCGATGATCGCCGGCAGCCAGGACACGGCGTCGAGCGGGCGGCCATGCACCAGGGCCTCGGCGGTGGTGGCCAGGGTCAGCGGCATCAGGCTCTTGTCGAGGATCGGCCCCATGATCGGGGTCGGCTTGCCCAGCGCCACCTTCCAGGTCTTCCAGGCATTGCCGGCGAACCAGTAGCCCCAGGCGTTGTTGATCGTCTTCGGGTCCAGCGTCGGTGCGCCCGTGATCACGTCCAGCGTCTCCTTCGGCCGGATGAACTCGACACCGCCGATGGCGGAGAAGAGCGAGGTCAGCGGCGTGGCCGGCGTGCCCTGCAGCGACCGGATGAAGTCGTCGCTGTTGCGGACGATGAACATGCCCGTCGGCTGCTTCGGCACCTCGGCGCCGTTCTCGGCGTCGGTGCCGAACTGCTGGATCAGCGTCACGGTCAGGTCGGGGTCGGCCCGCAGCGCCCGGCGCGCCGCATCGCCCTTGCCCAGCTTCCCCGCGATCTCGGCGGCCGGGTCGCCGGCCGGCAGCTTGTCCAGCTTGGCCAGGAGCTGGTCGAGCTCCTTGTCGGGCAGGGTCTTGACCTGCTCGCGCTGGTCCTGCTGCACCATGCGGCCCCATTCGACCGCGGCTTTCGGGCTCAGGCGCACCGTCAGGTTGACGTCGCTGCCGTCGGTGTCGGCCTCCTTCACCAGCGTGTTGTAGGCCTCGTCCAGGGTGCCGCCGCCGGGCAGCCCATCCAGCAGGTCGCGCGGGGCGTTCTCGAGGGCGGCGCGGGTCAGCACCAGCGAGGCGCCGGCCTGGTCGACCTTGTCGACCAGCGGCTTCTGCTGCTCCAGCAGACCCTGCAGCCCGGCCAGCTTCTGCTGGTCGTCGCTGCCGGCCGAGGCGACCTGGTTCGGGTACAGCACGTCGGATTTGAAGGTCTTGCCGGTCTCGCCGGYCTGCTTCACCTGCTCCTTTACCCCCTGGCCGGTCTGGTCCAGCAACGCGCTGGCCGCGTCGGCATGGCCGTTCTTCTCGAGATGATAGGCGACCCGGATGGCCAGCGCCGGTGTGCGGCCGGCGGCGATGCTGTCCTTGAAGGCGCTGCCGAACTCCTGGACGAAATCCGGCGAGATGGTCGCCCCGTTGCGCCCGGCCTTCTCGGCCATCGCCACCAGTTGGCTGGCATAGCGGTCGACAATGGTCTCGCCATCCTTGGTCCGGCCGGCGCGGTCGGACAGGGCCGACAGCGTGTCGATGGTCTTCGCCCCACGCTGCGCCGGGCCGTCCGGATAGTCCCGGACTACCGTGTCCAGCGCCGACTGGACCTTCGGATTGCCCAGGATCTGCGCCGCCCATTCCGGCGACACGGTGTGGCCGGGCCGGTCGCGCGTGACCTCCTCCGCCTTGGACAGCTCGGGCGCGATGGCGCTGCTGTATTCCGGCTTGGCGATGTCGCTGCCGACCACCGTCTTCTGGTGCTTCGCCGCCAGGTCGAGGATCGGCTTGGCCGGGTCCTCGGTCAGCAGCTGGCCCTGCGCATTCTTGATCGCCGTCTCATAACCGGGATCGGTCTTCGCGCCAGTCTTCGGGCCGCCCTGGATCAGCAGGTCGGCCAGTCCGTCGATCGCCGCCTTGGGGTCGGGGCTGCCCTTGGACAGCGCCGCCAGCTGTTTTCCGGCATCGGCCTGCACCTGGCTCCAGTCGCCGCTGTGCCGCGCCGCGGCGATCGAGGCGCGCAACGGCTCGAACACCGTGTCGAGATCGGACTGGGCGGACAGCTTGGCGCGCGAGGCGATCTCGGCGAAGCCCGGCTGGCGCTTGCCCAGCCCGGCGACCGGCTGCTCATGCGTATCCAGCGCCGCCTTCAGCTTGGCCTTGTCCCAGGCGACCGGCAGCCCGGCCTCGATGAAGCCGGGCGCCAGCTGCAGCTCCGCCTTCTGCCGCAGCTCGCCCGCCGTCTCCGCGGCGACCCGCGAGCCCTTGTTCTGCGAGGCCTGCTCGACGGTCTTGATCGCGTCGGTGATCTCCTTGAACAGGGCCTTGTCGACGAGGACCAGGGTGTCGCCACGCTCGATCCAGCCGGGATTCTTCGCCAGCTTCGGGTTCATCAGCGTCAGCTCGGCCAGGGAGAAGCCGTGCTCGCCGCCGACCTTGAGCGCCGATTCGCCGTTCTGGATGCTGTGGATGATGACACCACCGTCGAGGTGCTTGTCGGCCCGGTCGACGCTGCGCTGGAAGTCCGTCTTGGCAGTCGCCTGGACCGGCTTCAGCTGCGGCCATCTGCGGTTGTCGAGCGGAGTAACCATCCAGACGCCATTCCAATGATGCCGATCGGCTTGGCCGATCGAAAAAGAAGAACCCTATCTCCTGTGCCTGGAATTACAGAGCGATTCGTCGCGCTCCACCGACACCGTGGCGACATTGAAGCAGACGAACGCGACGCTGGGCTTCCAGGGACTGGAAGAGTGGAGAGGAGGCGTCTGCCCTTACTGGGATTTTCGGAGAATGCAATATTTCTGCAGCAATGCCACTTGGCCGATTATTGCTGATTCGAAACGATGATCGCGACGCGGCGGTTCTCCCGGCGGCCGGCGGCCAAGCGGTTGTCCTCGACCGGTGCACTCTTGCCCATGCCGGCCACCTGCAGATCCTGGGCGGGGATTCCGGCCGCAACCAGGGCCTCGGCCACCGCCCTGGCCCGGCGCTCCGACAACTGCTGGTTGTACTCGGCTGTGCCGTAATCGTCGGTGTGGCCCTCAACCCGCAGCCGATGGATGCCGACCGACATCAGGGCCCGCGCCAGTTGGGCGATGGCTTCGCGCTGGCCGGGGGCGAGCGTCGCCTCGTCGGTGCCGAACAGCAGCTTGCTCGAGATGCCGAATTCCCAGCCATTGCCGGTCAGTTCGAAGCCATGCTGCTTGAGGAGAGCGATCTGCGCCGGCGTCAGCCCGGACTGGCAGCCAGCCAGGGTCAGAGTGGCGGTGAGCAAGCCGGCGAGGGCCAGCCCGGTGGCGGTGCGCCTAGTGACGAGATACAAGATGGGTCCCCCGTTCATCGAATGGGTCCGGCCCGGCAGCGAGCTGCCGGCCGCCGGGCCGCAGGCGTTTGGCGAGATACATGGCGGCATCGGCCTGGCGCAGCAGCGTCGCGCTGTCCCCAGCGTGATCGGGGAACACGGCGATGCCGATGCTGACCGAGACGGTGGCGTCGCCCCCTGACGGCAGCGGGATCGGCTGCTGCAGGCTGGCCAGGATGCCGTCGGCGACCTGCAGCGCGTCGGCGATCTCGGCGACCGGGGCGAGCAGCACCGCGAACTCGTCGCCGCCCAGCCGCGCCACCAAATCGGTCTTGCGCAACCGGTCCCGCGCTCGGGCAGCGACGGCGGCCAGAACCGCATCGCCGGCGGCATGGCCGAGATCGTCATTGGTCCGCTTGAAGTTGTCGTTGTCCAGGAACAGGACCGCCACCCGGCCGCGCAACGCTTCGGCCTCCTGCAGCGCCGCGCCCAGCCGGGCCTCGAACATCGCGCGGTTTGGCAGGCCGGTCAGGCTGTCGTGGCTGGCCTGGTGGGCCAGGGATTCGTTCTCGCGCTGCAGCCCGGCCTGCCAGGATTCGAGCTCGCCGAGCAGGGCATTGAAATCGCCGGCCAGCTCGTTCAGTTCGGCGATTGCCGCCGGCGGCACCCGCCGGTCGAAGGTCCGCTCGCTGCGGACCCGGTGCGCCACCGTCGCCAGCGTCTGCAGCGGTCCGACGATGCCGGCCACAAGATAGTGGGACAGCAGCAGCGCGCTCAGGGCGCTCAGGGCCAGGCACACCAGCACCACCGCCACGCCGATCGCCAGGAACCGCAGCAGCCTTGCGGCGCTGCCATGCAGCTCGATCCGCCCGATCTCCGCGCCGTCATGGGTGATCGGCTGCAGCACCGGCGACGGGAAGACCATCCCGGCCAGGCGGCGCTCCAGCCCGAACAGGGACGGCTGGGCTGGGCGTTGCCAATGGGCGAACAGCACGCCCTGGCCGTCGAAGACATTGGCTTCGGCCACGCCGCCCTCGGTGGCGGCGATCAGTCCCAGCACCTCCTCGGCGGCGGCGCGGTCCTCGAACACCACCGCGGCCTCGACCGTATAGCCCATCGACGCCGCGATCAGTTGCAGGTTGCTGCCGGCATAAGCGCGCAGGGCGGCGAAGCCGACCACGGTCAGGGTCAGCCCCGCCAGCGTCACCGCCAGCAGGGCGACGCCGAGATGCGCCCGCCGCAGCACGCGCCGCAGCGGCGGGCGGAACACTTCGTCCCGCCGGCTCATGGCGGCGTCTCCTTGCGCCGGCCGAGTTGCAGTACCTTCGAGCTGACCCGGACGCCGCTGCGTGCCACGGAATCGAGATTGATCTGGAACGAGACCTGGGTGCTCCGGACCTGCAGGCAGAACATGCTGCCGACGGTGCAGCTCTCATCCTGCTCGCTGATGCTGAGCACGGCGTGGCCGACGAGGCGCGTGAACACCAGCCGCCGCTCGGCATCGCCAAGCCGACCGAGATAGACGATGTCGCAGGTCTCGCCGGGCGATGCAGCCGGTCCCAGGCGGACCGCCCGGACCGGCCGTCCGGAGGCCTGGGTGGTACCCGTCAAGAGCTCGTCCGCGTGGTCGGCTGGGCCGATCACGCAGAGGCGGAGTTGTGGCGGCTCGACCGGCCAGTGGGTGTAGCTGATGATCCCCATCACCACCTGCCGGACCGTCGCTGGGCCGTCCTGGTCTTGGGCCCGGCCCGGGCCGGCCAGGGCCAGCAGCACCGCGCCTGTTGTGGCGACGCGGCCGAGGAGCGGCAGTCCTGGGCACCACCATCCGGACATCCCGGCGCATGCGCTCCGGTCGGGCCCGCGGCGCGGGAGCGGCGGGGATCGGCCGCTCATCTGCCGGCGCGGGGGCGGGGCAGATGCGATCGCCGCTGCATCGGGCCAACAGGATCTCAGGACAGTCTCGGGCTTTGGCAATGATGATGCGTCCGTCGCCTCTTACGAAGCCGGCAGACAGCCACAAGGATAACATCATTGCGCGGCGGGAGCATCCAGAGACCCTCCCAATCCTGAGACAATCGCCTAGGACAACCCGCATTCCAGGGTGGTGCCGTCCTGGTGTAAGAGGGGGCATGGATGCCCTGACCGACCTCGCCGTCGACGTGCTGGAGACGGCGGACCCGCTGCGCAAGATCGAGCTGAGTCATCAGGCCGCCGCGGCCTGGCGGCAGCGCGCGATCCCGGTGCTGGGCACGCGCCGACCGTCGCTGCGCCCGGCCCGGCCGGCGGCGCCGGAGCTGCGGCGCCCGGGCGACATGCCGAAGCGGCGGCTGGGCGGGGAGGTGGGGCGGATCGCCCTGCTGCACGCCTTGGCCCATATCGAGCTGAACGCGATCGACCTGAGTTGGGACCTGATCGCGCGCTTCGCTACGGCGGAGACGCCGGAGGGGTTCTTCGACGACTGGGTCAAGGTCGCGGACGAGGAGGCGACGCATCATGGCCTGCTGTCGCGGCGGCTGGGCGAGCTCGGCTCCGCCTACGGCGCCCTGCCGGCGCATGACGGGCTGTGGCAGGCGGCGGAGGAGACGGCGGAGGACCTGCTCGGCCGGCTCTCGGTGGTGCCGCTGGTGCTGGAGGCGCGCGGCCTCGACGTGACGCCGGAGACAGTGGAGCGGCTGGAGCGCGCCGGCGACGCCGACAGCGCCCGCATCCTGCACCGGATCTACACCGACGAGATCGGCCATGTCGCCGCCGGCCGGCGCTGGTTCGAATGGGAGTGCGGCCGCCAGGGCAGGGCGCCGATCCCGACCTATCACGCGCTGGTGCGGCGCTATTTCCGGGCCAGGCTGAAGCGGCCGTTCAACGTGCCGGCCCGCGATCTGGCCGGCTTTGCCGCCGCCTTCTACGAGCCGCTGGCGGAGTAGGGGCGGGCGAAGCGGCCGGTGCCTCCAGCCTCCATGAGGAGACGAGAGGCACCCGTGGAGCGTGACGCCCGATCCTACCCGGCCATCCTATCCCCACCAGCGATGCCACATCGCCCGGTCGGTGCCGCGGGCGAAGCAGTCGAGGCGGTTCGGTCCCCAAGAGACGCAATCGGGCTGTTCGAGCAGGATGCCGCCGAGTGTCTCCCAGCCGCCCCATTGCCAGCCGTCCCACCAGCGATGCCACATCGCCTGGTCGGTGCCGCGGGCGAAGCAGTCGATGCGATCACTGCCCCAGGAGACGCAGTCGGGCTGTTCGAGCAGGGCGCCGCCGAGATTTTCCCAGCCGCCCCATTGGCGACCGTCCCACCAGCGATGCCACATCGCCTGGTCGGTGCCGCGGGCGAAGCAGTCGAGGCGGCCGGGCCCCCAGGAGGTGCAATCGGGCTGTTCGAGCAGGATGCCGCCCAGGTTCTCCCAGCCGCCCCATTGCGAGCCGTCCCACCAGCGATGCCACATCGCCTTGTCGGTGCCACGAGCGAAGCAGTCGATGCGGTTGCTGCCCCAGGAGACGCAGTCGGGCTGYTCGAGCAGGATGCCGCCGAGGTTCTCCCAGCCGCCCCATTGCGAGCCATCCCACCAGCGATGCCACATCGCCTGGTCGGTGCCGCGGGCGAAGCAGTCGATGCGGTTTGAGCCCCAGGAGACGCAGTCGGGCTGCTCGAGCAGGATGCCGCCGAGATTCTCCCAGCCGCCCCATTGACGGCCGTCCCACCAGCGATGCCACATCGCCCGGTCGGTGCCGCGGGCGAAGCAGTCGAGGCGACCGGGCCCCCAGGAGATGCAGTCGGGCTGTTCGAGCAGGGCGCCGCCGAGGCTCTCCCACGCGCCCCATTGCCCGCCGTCCCACCAGCGATGCCACATCGCCTGGTCGGTGCTGCGGGCAAAGCAGTCGAGGCGGCCCGGACCCCAGGAGACGCAGTCGGGCTCTTCGAGCAGGATGCCGCCAAAGCTCTCCCAGGCGCCCCATTCGGCCAGCGAAGCTCGGCCCGGGAGGAGCAGCACCAGCGCGGCCAGCGCGCCCAGGCAGTACCGGACGAACCCGTGCGGCCTGAGCTTTTCGGTTCCGAGCCGGCTGTTCCGATGCCGAACCGGGCGATGGGAACCAAAGATATTCCAGTCTATTTTAGGCATCGGTTCCTCCAAAATCATTGGAGCTTCCATCCCAATTCGCGGTCGAACAATCGACGGCAAATAAAGCTCTTAGAATACTGGCAGCGTATATTGCAATCGGCTGGAAGGCAATCGAGGCTCGGCGAGATGCTGCAGGGGCGCAGCAGGCAGGACGGCAATGGTCCGGCCAGCCGACTCTCAGTCCTTCCGTTCGTAGATGACGTACAGCTTGCGCGCGGGTGTCAGGTTCCGCCAAGTGCCCGCGAAACCGGCGGGGATCACGAAGCTGGCCCCGGCCTCGAACCGGCGGGCGACGCCGGCGCCGTCGGCCAGCTCGACCGTGCCGGACAGCAGGTGGCAGAACTCCTCCTCGGTGTAGTTGACGCGCCAGGCGCCGGCGGCGCCCTCCCAGATCCCGGCCGAGAACTGGCCCGTCGGGTCGCTGTAGAAGTTGCGCGCCGACTGCAACGGATCGCCGCCGCGCACCTTGGCCGGGTCCGGCCGCCAGGTCGAATCCTCGGACCCGGCGGCGGCGAAGTCGACGATGTCGGCGGYGGTCTTGCTCATGCGGGCCTCGCTGGCGGGATGCGGCGAGACTGCCGGCTTCAGCCGCGGCTGTCGAGGCTCCAGGACGGGCGGGCGAAGCGCTCGGCCAGGAAGTCGACGAAACTGCGGACCTTGGCCGACAGGGTGCGCGCCGGCGGGTAGACGGCGTGGATGCCGATCTCCGGCAACCGCCACTCCGCCAGCACCTGCACCATGCGGCCGGCGGCGAGGTCCGGGGCGGCGATGAAGTCCGGCTGCCGGGCGATGCCGTAGCCCTCGCGGATCGCCGCCTGAATGGCGTCGCCGTTGTTGACCTGCAGCCGGGCGCTGACGCGCACGCGCACTTCGCCCTCCGGCCCGGTCAGCACCCAGTCGCCGCGGTCGCCGCCATAGGCATAGGCGATGCAGCGGTGCCGGGCCAGATCCGTGGGATGGGCCGGGGTGCCGTGGGCCGCGAGATAGGACGGGGCGGCGCAGAGCAGGATGCGGCAGGGGGCGAGGCGGCGGGCGATCAGCGAGGAATCGGCCAGCCGGCCGATGCGGATCGCCAAGTCATAGCCGTCCTCCACCAGGTCGACGACCCGGTCGTTCAGCGTCAGGTCGACCGAGACATCGGGATAGCGCTCGAGATAGGCGGCCAGGGCCGGAGCGACGTGCAGCACGCCGAAGCTCATCGGCGCGTTGATCCGCAAGAGGCCGCGTGGCCGGGCGTGCAGCGCCGTCGCCTCCTCCTCCGCTTCGGCGACGTCGGCGGTGATGCGCTGCGCCCGGCGATGGAAGGCAGCGCCGGCCTCGGTCAGGCTCAGCCGGCGGGTGGTGCGGTTCAGCAGGCGGGTGCCCAGGCGGGTCTCGAGGTCGAGGATGGCCCGGCTGGCCAAGGCCCGCGACAGGCCGAGCTGCTCCGCCCCCGCGGCGAAGCTGCCGGCATCGACGATCCGCACGAACAGGTCCAGCGTGGTCAGGCGATCCATGATTGTCAAAAATGGATCAACAATCTTTTGATGTCACGCCGGATTATCAAAACCGTTGGGAGGCGCAATATGAGGGTTGGCGGAGTCGCGGCCGGCCGTTCCGTGCCGTCACGCCCTGGAGATCGATCATGTCCACGATGCCCGCGCTCTTCGTCTCCCATGGCTCGCCGATGCTGGCGCTGTCGGACGAGCCGGCGGGTCGGTTCTTCGACGCGCTCGGGCCGTCGCTGCCGCGGCCGGATGCGATCCTGCTGGCCTCCGCCCATTTCGAGACCGGGGTGCCGACGCTCGGCGCGGTGCAGCGGCCGGAGACGATCCATGATTTCCACGGCTTCCCCGAGCCGCTGTACCAGGTCCGCTACCCGGCCACCGGCGCGCCCGGCCTGGCACGCCTCGCCGCCGAGCGGATCGCCGCGGCCGGCCTGCCGGTGGCGATCGACGACAAGCGCGGCCTGGACCACGGCGCCTGGGTGCCGCTGCGCCGGATGTATCCGGCCGCCGACATCCCGGTCGCGACCCTGTCGATCCAGCCGCATCTCGACCCGGCGCACCACTACGCCGTGGGACAGGCGCTGCGCGGGCTGCGCGAGGAAGGGGTGATGATCCTGGCCTCCGGGTCGCTGACCCACAATCTGCGGGCGCTGGACTGGCACGGCGGGCCGGACGCTCCGGTCTCCAACTGGGCCCGGGTGTTTATCGACTGGGTGGCGGCGGCGGTGGACGAGGGCCGTACCGAGGACCTGCTGAACTACCGCCGCCTGGCGCCCGAGGCGGTGAAGAACCATCCGGCGGACGAGCATTTCCTGCCGTTCTTCGTCGCCCTCGGGGCCGGCGACCTGCCCGGCCGCCGGCTCCACGCCAGCGTCACCATGGGCGCGCTGGCGATGGACGCCTATTCCTTCTGAGGCGAGGGACGCTGGCGGCGGTCAGGCGGCCAGCTTCACCCGGCCGAGCGCCTCCTCCAGGCCGATCTCGCCCCGGAAGCCGCCGGTGCTGCGGGCGGGCTCGCCGCGTTCGATGGCATGGGCAAACTGCACCGCCGGGTCGGCCTCCAGCCGCTCGAACAGGCGCTGCAGGCCGGGGTAGTCGCGCCGATCGACCACGTCGTGATACTTGGTCCAGCGGGCGATGCCGATGAAGTAGGCGTCGGCCAGTGTCCGGTCGCCCAGCAGCCAGTCCCGGCCGCCGAGCATCGCCTCCAGATCGGCATGCGCCTTCGCCACCTTGGCCGCGCCATAGGCCCGCAGCCCGTCGCGCTCGGGACCTTCGGTGCCGTGCTCCAGGGCGTACCACAGCGGGCTGAAGGCGTTGAAGAAGGCGGTGTTGAGGAAGCCCAGCGCCTGGTTCAGCCGGTCGAATCCCGGCGTGCCCTGGGCGAAGGACAGGCCCTTGTCGATCCCGCGGACGCCGAGATGGTTCAGGATAGCCAGGCTCTCGCTGATCACCCGGCCATCCACCGTCATCAGCGTCGGCGTCTCGCCGACCGGGTTGAGGCGGCGATAGGCCTCGCCCTGCACCACCTCCGGCATCTCGACGCGGCTCAGCCGGTACGGCTCGCCGAGCCATTCCAGCGCCACGATCGAGCCGAAGGAGCAGCCCGACGGCACGCCGTAGAAGAGGATCGATTCCATGATGGGGTTCCCTGTGTTTCGGTCACAGGACTATGCCCATGTGGACTTTGAGGCTGTAGCCGTGCTTTCGTGAACCCAAGGTCCACAGATATAGACAATGGGTGTGCTCAACCTCAATGACCTGATCCTGTTCGTCCGGGCCGTGGACAGCGGCGGCTTCGCCGCGGCCGGGCGGCGGCTGGGGCTGCCGAAATCGACCATCAGCAAGCGCGTGGCGGAGCTGGAGGCGGCGCTCGGCGCCCGGCTGATCCACCGCACTTCGCGCAGCTTCGTGCTGACCGAGCTGGGGCGCGATTTCTACGACCACGCCCAGGCGGCGATGATCGAGGCGGAAGCGGCTGAAAGCGTGGTCCGCCGCCGCCTGGCCGAGCCGAGCGGCACGGTGCGGATCACCGCCTCGGTGCCGACCGCGCAATCGCGGCTCTCCGGCCTGCTGCCGGCGCTGGCCCGGGCCTATCCGAAGATCCGGCTGCAGCTCCATGTCACCGACCGCTTCGTCGACCTGGTGCAGGAGGGTTTCGACATCGCCGTGCGCAGCCATTTCGCCCCGTTGCCGGATTCCGAGCTGGTGCAGCGGCGGATGGCGGTCGAGCGGATCGCCCTGGTGGCGGCACCGGACTATCTGGCACGCCGCGGCGTGCCGCAGGAGCCCACGGATCTCGTGGATCATGACGGGCTGCTGACCGGCCCCTCGGCCACGGTCTGGCGACTGCGCCACCGCGACGGCCGCGAGGTGCAGGTCGCGCCGGTGTCCAGCTTCGTGGCCGATGAATCCGTCGTGCTGCTGAAGGCAGCAGTCGCGGGGCTGGGCGTCGTCTGCGCGCCCGAGACCATGTCGGCCGAGGCCCGCGCCGCCGGCACGCTGGCACCGGTCCTGCCGGAGTGGGAAGCCGGAACCGTGTGGACGACCCTGCTGACGCCGTCCCGGCGCGGCCAGCTGCCGGCCGTCCGCGCCGCCATCGACTTCTTGGCGAAAGAGGCCAGCTAGCCAAGCTCGTCGTGGGGAATCCTCGAGGCCACCTCTTCCACAAATTGCGAAACGACCACATTTCTGGTGTAGGCTGACCAACAGCAACCGGCAGGTTCTGGCCACACATGACCGACGAAACCACCAACCTGGTGCTGGAGCATCTGAAGCGGATTCAGGCCGAGCAGACCGCATCGAGGGAGCGCGACCAGGAGATCGTGTCGCGGCTCGCGCAGATCGAGATCGGCCTGGCCCGGCTCGCCCGGGCATGAGAAGGACCGGCTAGCCTTTCGCCGCGGCCAGCACCGCCTCGACATGGCCGGGCACCCGCACGCCGCGCCACAGGCCGCGGACGATGCCCTGCTCGTCGACCAGCACGGTCGACCGGTCGATGCCCATGTATTTCCGGCCATACATCGACTTCTCGACCCAGGCGCCGTAGCGCTCGACCGTGTCGTCGTCCTTGGCCGAGGCCAGGGTGAAGGTCAGGCCGTATTTCGCCGCGAACTTGTTCAGCGCCGGCACCGGGTCCTTGGAGATGCCGATGATCGCGGCGTCGACGCCCTCGAACTCCGGCAGCGCGTCATTGAAGCCGCAGGCCTCCTTGGTGCAGCCGGAGGTGTCGGCCTTCGGATAGAAGTAGACGATCACCTTGCGGCCGCGCAGGGCCGAAAGCGAGACCGTCCCGCCGCCCGCCTTGGGCAGGGTGAAATCGGGGGCGGGCTTGCCGATCTCGACGGTCATGGGAGTCACTCCAGACGGGGTTCGTTGCGCTTGACTAGGATGCCGCAGGCTTGGAGGCAAGGTCGTCCTTCGGCGGCGGCCCGATCAACCGGTCGAACACGGCCATGACCCCGGCCGCCTGCTGCCGCATCCCGGCCGCGGCGGCGTCGAGAGTCTCCGGCGGGTCGGCGGCGGCATCCTCGGCCACGGCGCGCAGCAAGCCGCGGATCATGGCGTCGGAGGCCTCGGCCGGCTCGAACTTGTCCTCGACGGCAAAGCGCAGGAAGGCCTGCACCCGCTGCCAGGTCGCCAGCGCCCGCAGCAGCGTCTCCGCCTCCGCACCGGGCAGGACACCGGCAGCCTCGGCCCGGCGCAGCACCTCGGCGGTGGCCTGGTGCAGGATCTCGGGATGCTCGGCGGCGTGCCGCAGCTGCAGGTACTGGGCGATGAACTCGATATCGACCAGCCCACCGCGGAAATGCTTGATGTTCCAGACATCGCCGGTGTCGCGCTGACGCGCCATCCGGCCGCGCATCTCCGCGATGTCGCGGCGCAGCTTGTCCGGGTCGCGGGGCAGCCTCAGCAATGCCTGGATCTCGGCCTCGATCCGCCCGCGCAGCGGACCGTCGGCGTGGATCACCCGGGCCCGGGTCAGGGCCATGTGCTCCCAGGTCCAGGCATCGCCGCGCTGATAGGCGCTGAAGGCCTCCAGGCTGGTCGCCAGCGGCCCGGCATTGCCGGAGGGGCGGAGCCGCATGTCGACCTCGAACAGCGCGCCCTGCGCCGTCGGCGCGGTGATCGCCGAGACCAGGCGCTGGATCAGCCGGGTATAGTAGACCATCGGCCCGATCGGCTTCTCGCCGTCCGACATCTGATCGGCGCCGGCGTCGTGGATCATGATCAGGTCGAGGTCGGAGCGGATGGTCATCTCCCGCCCGCCGAGCTTGCCCATGGCGAGCAGGGCCAGCCCGCCTTGCGGGAAGCGGCCGTGCCGCCGCGCGAACTCCGCCTCCACCCGCGGCACCAGGGCCTGCAGCGCCACCTCGGTGACGTCGGACAGGAAGGCGGCGCAGGTCGGCGTCTCGGACAAGCGCCGCAGGATGTGCACCGCGGCGCGGAAGCGCTGGTCGTTGGTCCAGCGCCGCAGCACGTCGAGCATGTCCTCGAAGTCGCGCGCCGTCGCCAGTTCCGCCACCAGCCGATCCTGCAGCCGCTCGCGCCCTGGCAGGTTGCTGAAGAAGCCTGGTGCCAGTACCGCCTCCAGCTGGCCGGCATGGGATGTCAGATAATCCGCGATCCGGCCGCCGAAACCGAGTATATCGATAAGGAGATCAAGGAGATCGGGGTTGACGTTAAACAAAGCGAAGAGCTGGACGCCGGCCGGCAGCCGGGCCAGGAACCCGTCCAGCCGCTGCAGCGTGGCGTCGGGGTCGGCGGTGCCGCCGATGATCGACAGCAGCCGCGGCACCAGCCCGGTGATCAGGCCGCGCGCCCGCTCGCTGCGCAGGGCCCGGTAGCGGCCGTGCAGCCAGCCGCGCACCACCGCGATCGCCTCGGACGGCCGGGCGAAGCCCAGGCGCTGCAGCGTCTCGACCGTGCCGGGATGGTCGTCGACGCCGGCGAAGACCAGGGTGACGGCGCCTTCCGGCGGCCGGTCCTCCTGGAACAGCTCGGCGTAGCGGCTCTCGACCAGCCGCAGCGTGTCGGTCAGCGTGGTGCGGAACGACGCCGGATCCGGGAAGCCGAGGAAGGTGCCCAGTGTGTCGACCTCGCGCGGATCTTCCGGCAGCGCATGGGTCTGATGGTCCTCCAGCATCTGGATGCGGTGCTCGACCCGGCGCAGGAAACGATAGCATTCGGCCAGGCTGGTGGCGGTGCCGCGGTCGACCCGGCCGGCCTCGGCCAGCGTGTCCAGCCCGGCCACCGTGCCGCGCAGGCGCAGCTTCGGCTCGCGGCCGCCGAAGATCAGTTGCTGCATCTGCACGAAGAACTCGATCTCGCGGATGCCGCCGCGGCCSAGCTTGAGGTCATGGCCCTCGACGGCGACGGCGCCATGGCCGTGATGGTGGTTGATCTGCCGCTTGATCGCGTGGATGTCCTGGATCGCCGCGAAGTCGAGGTTGCGGCGCCAGATGAAGGGGGCGAGAAAGTCGAGGAAGTCGTCGCCGGCGGCGCGATCGCCCGCCACCGGCCGGGCCTTGATCATCGCCGCGCGCTCCCAGCTCTGCGCCAGGCTGGTGTAGTAGCTCTCGGCCGCCGCCAGCGACACCGCCGGCGGCGTCGCGCCGGGGTCGGGCCGCAGCCGCAGATCGGTGCGGAACACATAGCCGTCGACCGTCCGCTCCTCCATGATCCGCACCAGGTCGCGGGCCATCCGGGTGAAGGTCTGGCCCAGGTCGTCCGGCCGGTCGGTCGGCACCTTGTCGGCGTCGTAGAGGATGATCAGGTCGACATCGCTGGAATAGTTCAGCTCGCGCGCGCCCAGCTTGCCCATGCCCAGCACGATCAGCCCGGACGCGTCCGGCGCCGCCACCGCCTCCGGGCGCAGCAGGCCGCGCGCCGCGGCGCGGGCCAGGAGATGGGCGACCGCCAGGTCGAGGGTGGCTTCGGCGAGGTCGGACAGGGCGCCGGTCACCCGGTCCAGCGGCCACTGCCCGCCGATATCGGCCAGGGCGATCAGCAGGGCGATGCGCCGCTTGGCCAGCCGGAACGCCTGCATCAGCCGGGTGGTGTCGGCCTGGGTGGCGGTGTCGGCGCGCAGGGTCGCCATCTCGGCGGCGACCGCGGCATCCGGACCCTCGGCGAGGAAGCGCCGGACCGTTGCCGGGGTCTTCAGCGCCAGCTCGGTCAGATAGGGGCTGCCGCCGAACACGGCCTCCAGCAGCGCGCGCCCCTGCGGCTCGGCGGACAGCGCCACGGCAAAATCGCGAAGCTCGGGATCGGATTGCTCGGTCGCGCGTTCAAGCCACCGTTCGACTCCGCGCCGGGCACGGTCGGGATCGCCCGCGCGGGGCCAGACGGCATCAGCCAATACGCTGTCGGAACGTGGCATCGCGCTGTCCATGTGCCTAAGGTGCGGGCGCAGCATCGGGGTCCCGTGGGGATGGGTCAAGCGAGGGTGAAACGTTCGGGATGAGGGCGCTGAAGATCCTGGCCGAGATCGTCGGGTTGGCGGTCGCCGGCTTCGCCCTCGCCGCCGTCGTGCTGGCGTGGCGGCTGTCCACCGGGCCGCTGGAGATCGATTTCCTGACCCCCTATGTCGAGCAGGCCCTCGCCGACCGCAACGTCACGGTCGCGATCGGCGCTCTGTCGCTGCGCTGGGAGGGGTTCGACCGGCCGGCCGTGCTGGCCGCCCGCGATGTACGGGTGCGGCAGCGGGACGGAACGCTGGTCGCGTTCACCCCGGAGGGCACGGCCGATGTCAGCATGCCGAAGCTGCTGCGCGGGGTGGTGGCGCCGCTGCGCATCGACCTGATCCGGCCGCATCTGCGGGTGACCCGGACGGAAGCCGGCGAGTTCAGCTTCGGTCTCGGCGAAGGCGAGGCTGAGGAGGGTGGGGCGTCGACGCCGGCGGCAGGGGCGCCGACCCGCGACGTGGTCAAGGACCTGCTGGCGGCGCTCGACGCCCGGCTCGGCAGCGAGGACAGCGCGATCGCCTCCCTGAACCGGCTGACGCTGATCGATGGCAGCGTCCGCATCGACGACCGCATGCTGGGGCGCAGCTGGATCGCACCCAAGGCGTCGGCCGATCTCCGCCGCAGCGCGACCGGCGTCGAGGGCCAGGCGTCGCTCACCGTCATCTCCGGCGACCGGATGGCCCAGTTCGGCGGCGAGATCCGCTATCTGCGGGCCAATGGCAGCGGCGGCGCGACGGTCACCTTCGCCAATGTCATCCCGGCGGCGCTGACCCGGATCTCGCCGGTGCTGGCGCCGCTGGAGGCGATCGAGAGCCCGGTGTCCGGCCGGCTCGAGGTCGATTTCGATTCCCGCTTCCAGCCGACGACCGGCCGGTTCTCGCTGACCAGCGTCGAGACCCGGCTGAAGCTGCCGCCCCTGTGGACCGCGCCGCTCAGCGTCGCCCGGACCAGCCTGTCGGGCTMGGTCGATCTGCCGAAGCGGCGCCTGACGCTCGACGATTTCAGCATCGATCTCGGCGGGCCGAAGATCTCCCTATCCGGCCAGGTCGACGCGGCCGGCGACACGATCGAACTGATCACCGCCGGGGCCGTCACCGACCTGCCGGTCGACCTGCTGGCCAGCCTGTGGCCGCCGGGCGTGCCCAGCGGGTTGCGCGACTGGATCACCGCCAACCTGCATGACGGCGTGCTCGACCGCACCGAGTTCAGCCTGCAGGCCCGGGCGCCGCTGTCCAACCCCGAGGCGGTGGCGCTGGTCGCGGCCGACGGCACGATGCAGGCGCGCAACATGACGGTGACCTATTTCAAAGGGCTGCCGCCGATCACCGGCCTCAACGCCGCGGCCAGCTTCAATCAGTCGACCATGCGCATCGCCACCGCCGGCGGGCAGGTGCAGGGCATCGCGCTGCAGCCCTCCGACATCACCATCATCGGGCTCGACCAGCACGACCAGGTGATCGACATCGACGCCCGGGTCGAGGGGGCGGTGAAGACGATCATGTCGGTGCTCGACCAGCCGCGGCTCGGCTACGCCAAGCGGGTCGGGCTGGTGCCGGACCGCATGTCCGGCCGGGCGACGGCCCGAATGCGCTTCGGCTTCTCGCTTCTCGCCGACCTGCCGTTCGAGGCGGTCCGCATGAGCGTGGAGGGAACGCTGGACAACGTCGGCATCGCCGCCGTCAAGCCGGGCTACGACCTGGCTGACGCCGATGCCAGGCTGATGCTCGACAAGTCGGGCATGACGCTGGCGGGCAAGGCTCAGGTCAACACCGTGCCGATCGCCTTCTCCTGGCACGAGGCGTTCGACGATTCGCCGGTTGAGACCAGGGTCTCGGCCCAGGCCACCCTGACCCCGGCGGCGCGAGAAGCGCTGAAGATCCCGGAGGTCGGGCCGATCGACGGCACCATCGGCGCCGATCTCGATTTCGCCAAGCGGTCCAGCGGGGCAGCGACGCTCGACGCCAAGCTCGACCTCACCGACGCCCGCATCGCGATCGACCCGATCGGCTGGGTCAAGCCGGCGGGCGGCAGGGCCAATGCCACGGTCAGCCTGGCCCTCGCCGGAGAACGGGTCAGCAAGATCTCGCAATTCAGCGTCTCGGGTGGCGACATCACCGCCTCCGGCAGCGCCGATTTCGCCCGCGACGGGTCGCTGGCGCAGCTCAGCATCGCCTCGTTCCGGCTGGGGCCGAACGACATCAAGGGTGAGGTCGAGATGCTGGGACCGGACAGCTACCGCTTGGCGCTCAGCGGCGCGCATCTCGACGTCTCGGGCCTGCTGGAGCAGCGCCGCGCCACGCAGGGCAAAGCCTCCGACTCCGGCCCCGCCGCCGATCCGGCCCCCGGGCCGCGGATCGACGCCACCTTCGATGTCGGCGAGCTGTCCTTCGGCGAAAGGCGTTCGCTGCGGGCGGTGCATGGGCGGGCAATCGGCCGCACCACCAACCTGCAGGACGTCACCCTGGCGGCGCAGCTGCCGGGCGGGCACCCGATCGACCTGCGCCTGACGCCGCAGCAGGGCCAGCCGGACCGCCAGATCCTGACCGTGCGCAGCGAGGATGCGGGCGAGACCCTGCGCATCTTCGACATCGCCGACAACATCACCGGCGGCAGCCTGCTGGCCACCGGCACCCGCAACGGCGTCACCGGCGCGATCGAGGGTCAGTTCGACGCCCGCAACTTCGTGCTGAGCCAAGCGCCGGGCATGGCGCGGCTCTTGGCCGCCACCTCGCCCTCCGGCCTGCAGGATCTGTTCGGCACCAGCGGGCTGACCTTCAACCGGCTGGACGCGGACTTCACCTATGCGGCGGCGCAGCGGCGGATCACGCTGAAACAGGGGCGGGGCGCCGGCGGCGATCTCGGCCTGGCCTTCGACGGCCTGATCGACCTGCGGGCCGAGGCCATCGACCTCGCCGGCACCATCGTGCCGATCTACCACATCAACAGCGTGATCAGCTCGATCCCGCTGATCGGCGACATCCTGACCGGCGGCGAGGGCGGCGGGCTGTTTGCCTTCACCTACACGATCCGCGGCTCCTTCGCCGACCCCTCGGTCTCGGTCAACCCGCTGTCGGTGCTGGCCCCCGGCTTCCTGCGGCGCCTGTTCTTCGAGGAGACGCCCTCGGCAGACGGCGTGCCGCGGCCGCCGACACCGCCGCGCCCGCAGCGGCCGCCACAGGACCGCGGCAGCGACCGATAGCTATTCACCGACCGCCAGCCCGGCCGGTCGGCGGTTGTCGTTGGCGCCGTAGACGAAGCCCGGCAGCATCTTGCCGCCGAAAGCCCGGTCGTTGCCGGAGGAGGCGGTGCCGGTTCCTGCCGCGGCGGCCGAGGGCTGCAGCGCGATCAGCTCGGTGGCGCCCCAGGGCGACTGCACCGTCACCTTGTGGCCCATCTGCTCCAACAGCTTCACTGTGTCGGGCGACAGGGCGTACGGCTCGGCATAGACCTCGTCCGGCAGCCATTGGTGGTGGATGCGCGGCGCGTCCACCGCCTCCTGCGGCGCCATGCCGAAATCGACCATGTTGAGCGCCGCCTGCAGCGTGATGGTGATGATGCGCGCCCCGCCCGGGCTGCCCAGCACCAGCACGATCTCGCCGTCCCTGGTCACCAGCGTCGGCGCCATCGAGGACAGCGGCCTCTTGCCCGGGGCGATCGCATTGGCCTCGCCCTGCACCAGGCCGAACAGGTTCGGCACGCCGGGCTTGACCGTGAAGTCGTCCATCTCGTCGTTCAGCAGGAACCCGGTGCCGGGCGCGATCACCCCGGCCCCGAACAACCCGTTGATGGTGTAGGTTACCGACACCGCGTTGCCGTCCTTGTCGACCACCGAATAGTGGGTGGTCTCGGTCTTCTCATGCGGCATCGTGCCGGGCTGCACCTCCTTCGACGGGGTCGCCTTGTCGGGCAGGATCCTGGTCCGGATCTGGGCCGCGTAATCCTTGCTCAGCAGCCGGTCCAGCGGATTGGTCACGAAGGCCGGGTCGCCGAGATAGGTGTTGCGGTCCATATAGGCATGGCGCATCGCCTCGACCATCAGATGCACACCGGCGGCGGAGTGCCAGCCCAGCGCCTTCAGGTCGTAGCCCTCGAGGATGTTCAGGATCTCGCACATCGTCGTGCCGCCGGAGGAGGGCGGCGGCGAGGACACGAAGACATAGCCGCGATAGCTGCAGGTCACTGGCGCCGTCTCGGTCACGGTGTAGGCGGCGAAGTCCTGCGCGGTCATGATGCCGCCGCCGGCCTTCATCGCCGCCTCGACCTTCTGCGCCACCACACCCTTGTAGAAGGCGTCCGGCCCGCCCTTGGCGATGGCCTCCAGCGTGTCGGCCAGGTCGGTCTGGACCAGCCGGTCGCCCGGCTTGAACGCCGAGCCGTCGGGGCGGAAGAAGATCTTCGCCGCCACCGGATCCTGCTTCAGCAGCTTGGCGCCGGCATCGAGGATGTCGGTGTCGCCGCGGGTCAGGATGAAGCCCTCGCGGGCCAGCCTGATGGCCGGCGCCATCACCTGCTCGCGCGGCAGGGTGCCGTAACGCTGCAGCGCGGTGTCCAGGCCCAGCACGCTGCCCGGCACGCCGACGGCGAGATAGCCGTACAGGCTGGCGCCCTTCACCGGGTTGCCGGCGGCGTCGAGATACATGGTCTTGGTCGCGGCCGCCGGCGCGGTCTCGCGGAAGTTCAGGAAGGTGTCGCGGTCGTCCTTGGCCAGGTGAATGACCATGAAGCCGCCACCGCCGATATTGGCGCAGCACGGGTTGGTGACCGCCTGGGCGTAGCCGGTGGCCACCGCCGCATCGACGGCATTGCCGCCGGCCCGCAGGATCTCCGCCCCGGCGTCGGAGGCGAGATGCTGCGACGACACCACCATGCCGTCCGGCGCCTCGACCGCGGGCGGGGAGGCGGCCTGGACGGCGATCGGCCCCAGGGCGCAAGCCGCCAGCGCCAACGATGCCATTGCATGCCGGATCATCTGCCTCTCCTGTGGTCGCTTGGCCGCGCCGGCTTCGGGCGCAGGCCCAGGACCACATGCTGCCCTGGCCGTCCCTCCGCCGCAATGCCGGCGCAGTGCCGCCATTCGGCCATCCTTCGGATACCGACGATACATCTCGGCCGGGGGCGCGACATCCGCCCGATACACGACGCGTCCCATTCTCCTGCGTGTCCGGGGCGCCATTCCGGTGACCCCACACAACGGAGAATGACAATGGCTGTGTATTTCGGAGATGCCGGCGACAATGTGATCTTCGCCGGTGACGAGAACGACCTGGTGCACGGGCTGGGCGGCAACGACACGCTGGGTGGGGGTGTCGGCGACGACATCCTGAACGGCGGCGACGGCGGCGACGTGCTGAACGGCGAGGCCGGCAACGACACGCTCAATGGCGATGCCGGCGACGACTTCATGCGCGGCTCGACCGGCGCGGACACGCTGAATGGCGGGGCCGGGACCGACTGGGCCCTCTATGATGCGAGCCCGACGCCCGGCGGCATCACCATCACCATCGGCGGCGGCGCCGGGTCCGGCGGCGACGCGGAAGGCGATCTGATCGGCGCAGACGTCGAGAACATCGAGGCGACCAACTATGACGACGTCCTCACCGGCTCGGCCTCGGCCAACCTCTTCCGGGGCAATGACGGCAACGACGTCCTGGCAGGGCTGGGCGGCAACGACCAGCTGGAAGGTGGCCTGGGCGACGACCTGCTCCAAGGCGGTGCGGGGGCGGATGCCCTGACCGGTGGCGACGGTGTCGACACGGCCTCCTACGCGACGAGCACGGCCGCCGTCACGGTCGATCTCGGCGCTGCTATCGCCAGCGGCGGCGATGCCGCGGGCGACACCATCGGCAGCGGCATCGAGGATATCCAGGGTTCGGCCGGCTTCGGCGATACCCTGACCGGTGACGCCGGAGCGAACCGGCTGATCGGCCTGGGCGGCGCCGACACCCTCAATGGCCTGGCCGGCGCCGATGTTCTGGTCGGCGGTGACGGCAACGACGTGCTGCGTGGTGGCGCCGGCGGGGACACCCTGATCGGCGACGCCGGCATCGACCTGGTCAGCTACTACTACAGCGCGGCCGGGGTGACGGTCAGCCTGGCGACCGGCTCCGGCGCGGGCGGCGAGGCGCAGCTGGATGTCCTGTCCGGCATCGAGAACGTCAATGGCAGCTCCGCCAACGACACCCTGATCGGCGACGCCGGCGCCAACGCGCTGAATGGCTGGGCCGGCAAGGATGTGCTGACCGGTGGGGCCGGGGCCGACCGTTTCGTCTTCACCGCTGCCAGCCACAGCGTGGTCGGCGCCAATGCCGACCGGATCACCGATTTCAGCCATGCCCAGGGTGACCGGGTCGACCTCTCGGCGATCGACGCCAACAGCGGCGCCGCCGGGGACCAGGCCTTCAGCTTCATCGGCGCCGGTGCGTTTACCGGGGTTGCCGGGCAGCTGCACTACGTCGTTTCGGGCGGGCAGACCGTGATCAGCGGCGACGTCAACGGGGACTCGGCGGCCGATTTCAACATCGTTCTGACCGGCGCCCTCAGCCCCGTGGCCGGCGACTTCGTGCTGTAACCGCACGGCGGCCGGCTGTCATGCGGCCGGCCGCCGAGCTTTTTGTACACGCGCTGGTGCGCGGTCTCAGGCCGGCCGCACCAGCGCGTGCTTCTTGCGCCCGGCGGACAGCTTGATCACGCCGTCGGCACCGATGTCGCCATCGCCGATCGGCTGCTCCGGATCGGTGAGGGCGTCGTCGTTGACACGGCCGCCGCCACCCTGGATCAGCCGCCGGGCCTCGCCGTTCGAGGCAGCGAGGCCGGCCCGGACGAACAGCCGGAGAGCTTGGATACCGGCCGCCAGCTCGGCCCGCGACACCTCGATCGAGGGCAGCCCCTCGGCCGACACGCCCTGCTCGAAAGCCTGGCGCGCGGTCTCGGCCGCCGCCTCGGCCTTGTCGCGGCCGTGCACCAGCGCCGTCGCCTCGGTCGCCAGGATCTTCTTGGCCTCGTTGATCTCGGCCCCGCCCAGCCCGGCCAGCCGGTCGATCTCCTCCAGCGGCAACTCGGTGAACAGCTTCAGGAACCGGCCGACATCGGCGTCCTCGGTGTTCCGCCAGTACTGCCAGTAGTCATACACCGGCAGCCGCTCCTCATTCAGCCAGACGGCGCCGGCCGCCGTCTTGCCCATCTTGGCGCCGGAGGAGGTGGTCAGCAGCGGCGAGGTCAGGCCATACAGCTCGCGCCCGGCGATGCGGCGCGCCAGGTCGATGCCGTTGACGATGTTGCCCCACTGGTCCGACCCGCCCATCTGCAGCACGCAGTCATGCCGGCGCGCCAGCTCCAGGAAGTCGTAGCCCTGCAGGATCATGTAGTTGAATTCGAGGAAGGTCAGCGGCTGCTCGCGGTCCAGCCGCAGCTTGACCGAATCGAAGCTCAGCATGCGGTTGATGGTGAAGTGCCGCCCGACCTCGCGCAGGAACGGGATATAGGCCAGCCCGTCCAGCCAGTCGGCGTTGTTGGCCATGATCGCGCCGCGCTCGAAGTCGAGGAAGCGCGCGAACACCCGGCGGATCGAAGCGATGTTGGCCGCGATGGTGGCGTCGTCGAGCAGCGGCCGGGCATCGTCTCGGAAGGATGGATCGCCGATCTTGGTGGTGCCGCCGCCCATCAGCGCGATCGGCCGGCCGCCGGTCTTCTGCAGCCAGCGCAGCATCATGATCTGCACGAGATGCCCGACATGCAGGCTGTCCGCCGTGGCGTCGTAGCCGATATAGGCCGTGACCGCCCCCTTGGCCGCCAGGGCGTCCAGGCCCTCGGCATCCGTCACCTGATGGATGAAGCCGCGCGCCTCGAGGGTGCGCAGGAAGTCGGAGCGGAATCCGGTCATGATCGTCGACTGCTTGTCGGAGATGGCTGTCTGTCAGCGGGCTGACAGGGAAGGGCTGTAGCACGAGCGCCGCCCGTGCCTCAAACCGAACTTCCCTCGGTGGAACGGATCACGCCGTGGCGGTGACGATCCAGGTGGCGGCGTCCAGCAGCACGCCGTCGGCGGTCTGGTGCGGCGCCAGCGCCTCGCGCACGGCGGCGGCGACCGCCTCCCGCTTGTCCTCGTGCTCGCGCAGCAGGGCGCCGACCGGGCCGCTGCGCAGCACCAAGGCGAGAGTCTGGTCGAGGTCGCCGACGCCGGCCTTGGTGTCGAAGGGCGTCACCCCGACGCCCGAGAAGCCGGCGCGGCCGAGGATGCCGCGGACCCGGTCGGGATCGGCGAAGGCGAAGGCTCCCGGCGTGCCTGGGACCGGAGGTGGCGGCGCCGGCAGGTGGCGCAGCGCCGCGGTCAGCGACACGGTCGCCCAGCCATTCTCGGCCATGGTACGCCAGCAGACGAAGGCGAGGCGCCCATCCGGCCGCAGCGCGCCGTGCAGGTTGGTGAAGGCGGCGACCGGATCGTCGAAGAACATCACGCCGAAGCGCGAGAACAGCCCGTCGAAGCCGCCGGGCTCGATCCGGGCGGTCTGGGCATCGGCCTCGACGAAGCGGACATTGTCCAGGCTGGCCTCGGCCGCCCGGCGCCGGGCCAGGCCGAGCATCGGGGCGGAGATGTCGAGGCCGAGCACCTGCCCGCCGGGCCCGACGCGCCGCGCCAGCTCCAGCGAGCTGCCGCCGCTGCCGCAGCCGATGTCGAGCAGCCGCTCGCCCGGCGCGGGCGCCAGCACCTCGACCACCTGCCGGCCGAACGGGGCGGTCATGCGGTCGAGCTGCGCCTGCATCTCGACCCAGACTGACCCGCCGGCCTCGTTCCAATAGGCGATCTGGTCGGCGTTCGGCGTCTCGGCTTCGTTGGTCGCCATGCTCGATCCCCTTTGCCCGGCCCGGGGCCGGCGGCGGTTCAGTCCGCGGACTGCGGCGGCGCCAGCTTCACCGATTTGGTCAGATAGTCGTCGATATGGGCCAGCAGCTGGTCGTTGTGCAGCGTGAAGAAGTGGTTCGCCCCCGGGATCACCCGGTAGTCGATCTTGATGTCCTTCTGCTGCGACAGCTTGTTGACCAGCTTCTGCACCGAGTCATGCGGCACGGTGTCGTCCTTGTCGCCCTGGACGATCAGGCCGGAGGAGGGGCAGGGCGCCAGGAAGGTGAAGTCGTATTTGTTCGCCGGCGGCGCAATCGAGATGAAGCCGTCGATCTCCGGCCGGCGCATCAAGAGCTGCATGCCGATCCAGGCGCCGAAGGAGAAGCCGCCGACCCAGCAGGCCTCGGCGTTCGGGTTCAGCGCCTGCATCCAGTCCAGCGCCGAGGCGGCGTCGGACAGCTCGCCCTCGCCGCGGTCGTGGATGCCCTGGCTGCGGCCGACGCCGCGGAAGTTGAAGCGCAACACGGTGAATTCGTGCTTCTTGAACGCCTGGTACAGCGTGTGCACGATCTTGTTGAACATCGTCCCGCCGCCCAGCGGATCGGGATGCAGCAGCAAGGCGATCGGCGCATTGGTGCGCTTGCTCGGGGTGTAGCGGCCTTCGAGGCGTCCCTCGGACCCGTTGAAGATGACGTCCGGCATCGGCCGTTAAGCTCCTCGAGATAGCGACGGGGCGGACCGGATCACCGGCTCGGCGTCTTGCGGTGCCGCCTGGCGGCGCGGTGGGGCGGCTTTCTTGACCATTGCACTCGGATATCTATATCTAAGCGGTCACTCACCCTGCCACGACGCGGACCGTGCCGGCCACTGCCGTCAACACGATCCACGGGAATTGTTCGTATAGCATCGGGACGGCCTTCGTGTTCAAGCGTCTTGATCGAGGCATACCGGGCGGGTCGGGGCTGAGAAACGCGGATTGCGCCGCAGGCCGGGACGCCAGAGGCAATGGGCATCCGGTCGGCGGTGTGGGCAGCAGTCGCAATTTCGGTCCGGCGGGCAGGTCGGATCGTTGGGGGCGCCGAAGATGCGTTTGAGCACCAAGGGACGCTACGCCGTGATGGCGATGGTCGACCTGGCGCGGCACGGGGCCGACGGCCCGGTGGCGCTCGCCGACATCGCGCTCCGCCAGGAAATCTCCTTGCCGTATCTGGAGCAGCTGTTCGCCAAGCTCCGCCGCGGCGGCCTGGTCCGCAGCGTGCGCGGGCCTGGCGGCGGCTACCTGATGGCCCGGCCGTGCGGCACGGTGCGGATCTCCGACATCATCTTCGCGGTGGACGAGCCGATCCAGGCCACCCGCTGCGAGAAGCACAGCCCGCTCGGCTGCCACAGCGACAAGAGCCGCTGCCTGACCCACGATCTGTGGGAGGAGTTGGGCAACCAGATCCACATGTACCTGTCCTCGGTCACGGTCGAGGACGTGGTCAACCGCCGCGTGCTCGGCTCCAGCCATCTGTTCTCCTCCGGCGTGACCGTCGCCGCCGAGTGAGGCGGGCGCTATGAGCTCCGTTTATCTCGACCACAACGCCACCGCGCCGCTGCGGCCGGAGGCGCGCGACGCGATGCTCTCGGCGCTGGACTCGGTCGGCAACCCGTCCTCGGTCCATCGCTTCGGCCGCGAGGCCCGGCGGCTGGTCGAGGCGGGGCGGGCGCAGGTTGCCGCCCTGACGGCGGTCGCCCCCGCCCAGATCGTCTTCACCGGCAGCGCCACCGAGGCCAACGCCCTGGCGCTGACCGGCCTCGGCCGGCGCCGGGTCCTGACTTCCGCGATCGAGCATGACAGCGTTCTGGCCTGGGCCACGGACCGAATCCCGGTCGGCGGCGACGGCCGGGTCGATCTTGATGCCCTCGATCGGATGCTGGCGGCCGATGCCGAACCGGCGATCGTCTCGGTCATGGCCGTCAACAACGAGACCGGCGTGATCCAGCCGGTGGCCGAGGCTGCCGCGATCGCCCGCCGCCACGGCGCGCTGGCGCATTGCGATGCGGTTCAGGCCGCCGGACGCATTCCGCTGCCCGCCGTCGGATTCGAGGTGGACGCGCTCAGCCTCTCCGCCCACAAGCTGGGCGGGCCGCAGGGCATCGGCGCGCTGGTGCTGCGTGATGGCCTGGCGCTTGCGCCGCTACTGCGCGGTGGCGCGCAGGAGGGGCGGCGCCGCGCCGGCACGGAGAACGTCGCCGGCATCGCCGGCTTCGGCGCCGCCGCGGCCGCCGTGGCCGACCGGGCGGAGATGCCGAGGATCACAGCGCTGCGTGACGAGCTGGAGCGGAGACTCATCGCCGAGGGCGCGGTGGTGCTGGGCGCTGCCGCGCCGCGCGTCGCCAACACCAGTTGCATCGCCATGCCGGGCGTCACTGCCGAGACCCAGGTCGCGGCGCTCGACCTGGCCGGGGTGGCGATCAGCGCCGGTTCGGCCTGCAGCTCCGGCAAGGTCCGCCGCAGCCATGTGCTGGAGGCAATGGGGCTGCCGGCCGACCTGGCCGAGAGCGCGATCCGGATCAGCCTGGGGCCTCGGACCGACGCCGCGGCGATCGACCGCTGCGTTGCCGCCTGGGCCGATCTCGCCCGACGGAGGCGCAGCCGTGCGGTGGCCTAGCCTGCAGGCTCAATGGAGGCATGAGGTTTCACCGGTTGCCGCCTTTCCGGGGCTTGCGTAGAACACCACGTCTTCGAGCAGGAGTACGGGCCAGCATGCCCAGGATCATCTTCATCGAGCCGGACGGGAACCGGCGCGAGATCGACGCCCCAGCCGGGCTGTCGATCATGGAGATCGCGCACAAATACGACGTCGACCTGGAAGGTGCCTGCGAGGGCTCGCTGGCCTGCTCGACCTGCCACGTGATCGTCGAGCCGGATTGGTATGAGCGGCTGCTGCCGGCGCGGGAGGACGAGGAAGACATGCTCGACCTCGCTTGGGGCCTGACCAAGACCTCGCGCCTCGGCTGCCAGATCATCATGAGCGACGAGCTGGACGGGCTGACGGTGCGACTGCCGGGCGGCAGCAACAACCTGATGTAGTTTGGGAACTGACGCCGGCGGGCGGCATGAGCGAGCCGCATGCCGGGGTCCAGCAAAGCGCGGCTGAGAACGACTCTCGCGGTCGGGTTTTCGCTGGCAATCGCCGTCGAAACGCCTATCTATTGGCGAGGGAAGGGCGGCAACACTGGCCCTCCAAGGACTATTCCTCGGGGCCTTCCACATCGGAGTACCCGACTAGCCAACTCGGTTAATCGGTTCTGACATTGGGTTGAGGAGCGAGGCATGGCGGCAGTCCAGGAGACGGTCCGGCAGGTCGAAGAGATCACGAACAGCCGCTACAAGCACGGCTTCTTCTCGGACATCGAGATGGAGACGGCGCCGAAGGGGCTGACCGAGGAGACCGTCCGCTTCATCTCCGCCAAGAAGAACGAGCCCGAATGGCTGCTGGAGTGGCGACTGCGCGCCTTCCGGCTGTGGCAGACCATGGAAGAGCCGCATTGGGCGCGGATCGACCACCCGCCGATCGACTATCAGGCCGCTTACTACTACGCCGCGCCGAAGAAGAAGCCGAAGCTCGGCAGCCTGGACGAGGTCGACCCCGATATCCTGGCGGTCTATGAGAAGCTCGGCATCCCGCTGCGCGAGCAGGAGCGCTTGGCCGGCGTCGCCGTCGACGCCGTGTTCGACAGCGTCTCGGTGGCCACCACCTTCAAGGATCAGCTCGAGAAGGTCGGCGTGATCTTCTGCTCGATCTCCGAGGCGGTGCAGAAATACCCCGAGATGGTGCGCCAGTATCTCGGCTCGGTGGTGCCCTATTCCGATAACTATTTCGCCACGCTGAATTCCGCCGTCTTCACCGACGGGTCGTTCGTCTACATCCCCAAGGGCGTTCGCTGCCCGATGGAGCTGTCGACTTATTTCCGCATCAATGCGGAGAATACGGGCCAGTTCGAGCGCACCCTGATCATCGCCGATGAGGGCAGCTACGTCTCCTACCTGGAGGGTTGCACCGCGCCGCAGCGCGACGAGAACCAGCTGCACGCCGCGGTGGTCGAGCTGGTCACGCTCGACGACGCCGAGATCAAGTACTCCACCGTCCAGAACTGGTATCCGGGCGACGAGGAGGGCAAGGGCGGCATCTACAATTTCGTCACCAAGCGCGCCGCCTGCCGCGGCCGGAACTCCAAGGTCAGCTGGACCCAGGTCGAGACCGGCTCCGCCATCACCTGGAAGTACCCGAGCTGCATCCTGCAGGGCGACAACTCGGTCGGCGAATTCTACTCGGTGGCGATCACCAACAACCGCCAGCAGGCCGACACCGGCACCAAGATGATCCATATCGGGAAGAACACGACCTCCCGGATCATCTCCAAGGGCATCTCTGCGGGCAAGTCGGACAACACCTATCGCGGGCTGGTGCGGATCCTGCCGGGCGCCGAGGGCGCGCGCAACTTCACCCAGTGCGACAGCCTGCTGATCGGCGACCAGTGCGGCGCCCACACCGTGCCCTATATCGAGAGCCGCAACCCGACGGCGCAGGTGGAGCACGAGGCGACCACCAGCAAGGTCAGCGACGACGTGCTGTTCTACTGCCGCCAGCGCGGCATCGGCACTGAGGAGGCGCTGGGCCTGATCGTCAACGGCTTCTGCCGCGAGGTGCTGCAGGCGCTGCCGATGGAGTTCGCCGTCGAAGCGCAGAAGCTGGTCGGCATCAGCCTGGAAGGCTCGGTCGGTTAAGGATCGGCCCCTTTTTTCGAGGAAAGGCCGCGGCAAGCGGCGAGGGAAGCGGAATGCTGGAGATCAAGGACCTGCACGTCGCCGTCGACGGCAAGGAGATTCTGAAGGGGGTCTCGCTCGCCCTGAACAAGGGCGAGATCCACGCCATCATGGGGCCGAACGGCTCCGGCAAGTCGACGCTGAGCTACGTCATCGCCGGCCGCGACGGCTATGAGATCACCAGCGGGTCGATTACCTTCGACGGCGAAGACCTGCTGGCGATGGAGCCGGAAGAGCGCGCGCGGGCAGGGGTCTTCCTGGCGTTCCAGTACCCGCTCGAGGTCGCCGGCGTCGGCACCGTCACCTTCCTGCGCACCGCCTACAATGCCCACCGCAAGCATCGCGGCGAGGCCGAACTGGACCCGATGCAGTTCACCAAACTGCTGCGCGAGAAGGCCAAGGGCCTCGGCATCGAAACCGACATGCTGAAGCGCTCGGTCAATGTCGGCTTCTCCGGCGGCGAGAAGAAACGCAACGAGGCGCTGCAGATGGCGCTGCTGGAGCCCGCCCTCGCGGTGCTGGACGAGACCGACAGCGGCCTCGACATCGACGCGCTGAAGGTGGTGGCCGAGAGCGTCAACAAGCTGCGCTCGCCCGACCGCTCTTTCCTGGTGATCACCCACTATCAGCGCCTGCTCAGCTACATCGTCCCCGACCATGTCCACATCCTGGCCGATGGCCGGATCGTGCGGTCCGGCGGCAAGGATCTGGCGCTGGAGCTCGAGGAAAAAGGCTACGCCGGCGTGATCCCGGCGGCCGCGTGAGGCAGAGATGAGCGAACGGATCGCCCCCTCGCCGATCGTCGCCGTCCAGCGCGAGCGTTTCGCCGCCAGCCGCTCGGCGCTGCCCGGCGTCGGCCACAGCGCCGTCGCCCGCCGCCGCGAGGCTGGGATGGCCCGGTTCGAGAGCCTGGGCCTGCCGACGCGCAAGCAGGAGGCCTGGAAGTACACCGACCTGCGGCGGCTGGAGAAGCTGGGCCTGAACGGCGCGGTCGCATCGGCCGATGCGGCGCTGCCGGACTCACTGCGCGCCTTCGTGCCGGCGCAGGGCCCGTCCATGGTCTTTGTCAACGGCCGGCTGCGGCTGGATCTGTCGCATCTCGACGCCCTGCCGAAGGGGCTGCGCCTCGACGGCTATGCCGCAGCGCTGGAGGCCGGCGACGCCGATGTCGAATCCCGCTTCGCCGCGCCGGCTGACGCCGCCTCGCTGGTCGAGCTGAACACCGCCCTGGTCGAGGACGGCGCCGTGCTGCGCATCGCCGCCGGCGCGGCAATCGAGGCGCCGGTCCGCCTGGTCTTCCTGACCGCCCCCGGCGCCGTGGCGGTGGCCAGCCATCCGCGCATCCTGGTCCTGGCCGGCGCCAACAGCCAGGCAACGGTGATCGAGGCCTATCACGGCACCGACGACACCGGCTATTTCACCAATGCGGTGGTCGATGCCGAGATCGGCGACGGGGCCCGGCTGCGCCACTACCGGCGGCAGAGCGAAGGGCTGAACGCGGTGCATCTGCTGAACGGCAGCGCCACGATCGGCCGCGACGCCACCTATGACAGCTTCACCCTCAGCCTCGGCGCCGACCTGGCGCGGACCGAGGTGGTCGCGACCTTCACCGGCCGCGGCGGCAACGGCCACGTCACCGGCGCCTATCTGGCGGACGGCACCCGCCACATCGACACCACCACGCTGATCGACCACGCGGTGCCGGACTGCCGGTCGCGCGAGGTGTTCAAGGGCGTGCTGGACGGCAAGGGCAGGGGCGTCTTCCAGGGCAAGATCATCGTCCGCCGCGACGCCCAGCGCACCGACGGCTACCAGCTGAACCGGGCGCTGATGCTGTCGAAGACGGCCGAGATCGACAGCAAGCCCGAGCTCGAGATCTACGCCGACGACGTCAAGTGCAGCCACGGTGCCACGGTCGGCGAGATCGACTCCGAGGCACTGTTCTACCTGCGCGCCCGCGGCATCGACGAGCGCGTCGCCCGGGCCATGCTGGTCGAGGCCTTCCTACGCGAGGCGCTGGAGGAGGTCGCCGACGAGGCGGTCCGTGAGGAGTTCGGCTCCGCGGTCGAGCAGTGGCTCGCCGCTCGGCACCAGGAGGGTCAGGCCTGATGGACACCCGGCT
This sequence comes from Inquilinus sp. YAF38, assembly GCF_052113205.1. Taxonomy (NCBI): domain Bacteria; kingdom Pseudomonadati; phylum Pseudomonadota; class Alphaproteobacteria; order Rhodospirillales; family Rhodospirillaceae; genus Inquilinus; species Inquilinus sp. YAF38. The sequence continues at coordinate 41,479 of NZ_JBFRCU010000011.1, forward strand.
GCATGCGAGCGGCATCAACGCCTATGACGTGAACGCCGTGCGGGCGGATTTCCCGATCCTGTCCCGCACCGTCTACGGCAAGCCGCTGGTCTATCTCGACAACGCCGCCTCGGCGCAGAAGCCGCGCTCGGTGATCGACGCCGAGAGCCACGTCTACGAGCAGGAATACGCCAACGTCCATCGCGGCCTGCATTATCTCAGCGGCGCCGCGACCGACGCCTTCGAGGCGACGCGCGAGGCGGTGAAGCGTTTCATCAACGCCGCCTCGATCAAGGAGATCATCTACACCCGCGGCACCACCGAGGCGATCAACCTGGTGGCGCAGAGCTATGGCCGCGCCTTCCTGAAGGAAGGCGACGAGATCATCGTCTCGGTGCTGGAGCACCACTCCAACATCGTGCCCTGGCAGTTGCTGGCGCAGGAGAAGGGGCTGGTCCTCAAGGTCGCCCCGATCGACGATGACGGCAACTTCCTGCTCGACGAGTTCGAGAAGCTGCTGTCGCCGCGGACGAAGCTGGTCTCGATCACCTACATGTCGAACGCGCTCGGCACCATCGTCCCGGTCAAGGCGGTAATCGACCGGGCGCATGCGGTCGGCGCCAAGGTGCTGCTGGACGCCGCGCAGGCGATCACCCACATGCCCGTGGACGTCCAGGCGCTGGGCTGCGACTTCCTCGCCTTCTCCGGCCACAAGCTGTATGGCCCGACCGGCATCGGCATCCTCTACGRCCGCGAGGAATTGCTGGAGGCGATGCCGCCCTGGCAGGGCGGCGGCGAGATGATCCGCACCGTCAGCTTCTCCGGCACCACCTTCGCCGAGCTGCCGGCCAAGTTCGAGGCTGGCACTCCCGCCATCGCCCAGACCATCGCGCTGAAGGCGGCGATCGACTACGTCACCGCCCTCGGCCTCGACACCATCGCGGCGCATGAGCGCGACCTGCTGGACTACGGCGTCGAGCGGCTGTCGCACATCCCGGGCCTGACCATCGTCGGCCGGGCGCGGGAGCGCGCCTCGATCATCTCCTTCGCCATGGATTGCGCCCATCCGCACGACATCGGCACGGTGATCGACCAGGCCGGCGTCGCCGTGCGGGCCGGGCACCACTGCGCCCAGCCGCTGATGGAGCGGCTGCAGCTGCCGGCCACGGCCCGCGCCTCCTTCGCCCTGTACAACACCAAGGCCGAGATCGACGTCATGGCCGAGGCGTTGGACAAGGTGGTGAAGCTGTTCGGGAAATGACCATGTCCCTCTCCGAGGAAGAGCTGGAGGAGAATTTCTCCCTCCTCGACGATTGGGAGGAGCGCTACGCCTATATCATCAGCCTGGGCGACGCGCTGCCGCCCTTCCCGGATGCCGAGCGGGTCGAGGCCAACAAGGTGCATGGCTGCCAGAGCCAGGTCTGGCTGATTGCCCGGCCGGAGGACCAGGCACCGGACCGCATCGTGTTCCAGGGCGACAGCGACGCCCGCATCGTCAAGGGGCTGATCGCCATCGTCACTGGCGTGTTCTCCGGCCGCCGGCCGGAGGAGGTGGCAGCGATGGACCTGCGCGGCCTGTTCACCCGGCTCGGCCTCGACACCCACCTGACCAGCGGCCGCCGCAACGGCCTGGCCTCGATGGTCGAACGGATCAAGGAAATCGCGCGGCGCCATCTGGCCGCGCGGGAGGCGACATCATCATGACCCACTTCCCCGATGACGGCCTCGGCCTGAACGACTTCATGCGCGCCGGCACGCTGGACGTGCCGGAGCCGGACTGGATCCATGTCGTCACGCCGCTGTCCAAGGTCACCCACCCGCTGGACGTCGAGGCCACTCGCTCGGCGGTGATGGACAACCTGACGCTGGTGTTCGACCCGGAGTTGCCGGTCAACATCGTCGAGCTCGGTCTGATCTACCGGGTCGAGGTGTCGCCGGAAGGCAAGGTCGAGATCGACATGACCCTGACCGCGCCGAACTGTCCGGTGGCCGGCTCGATGCCGGCGATCGTCGAGCGCGGTGCCGCAGTGGTGCCCGGCGTGACCGGGGCCAAGGTCAACCTGACCTGGGACCCGCCCTGGTCGATCGAACGCGCCAGCGAAGATGCCCGGCTGGCGCTGGGCATGTGACCATTGCGGCTGTGATTGACTTGTTTCACCTGTCATCCTCGGGCTTGACCCGAGGATCCAGGGGCGGCCAGAGCGGCTCTCTGTAGCCCCTGGATTGCCGGGTCAAGCCCGGCAATGACAGGAAATGACAGAGAGATTGGGGGGCGTCGGTTCGGGAACGTCTGCCTTGCAGCCGCAAACCGTTGAAGTCTTTTCCCGATCGGCCCATCTTGTGGGTCGAGGACAAGAGGTGAACAGGATGCGCGCCCTACCGCCGCCGATTTCCCTGAGCGACCGCGCCGCCGACCGTGTGCGCGAGCTGATCGCGAAGTCGCCGAAGCCGATCCTGGGCCTGCGGGTCGGGGTCAAGGCGCGTGGCTGCTCCGGCCTCAGCTACTTCATGGAATATGCCGAGGAGCGGAAGAAGTTCGAGGATGTGGTCGAGAGCAAGGGCGTCACCGTCCTGATCGATCCGTCGGCGATCATGTTCCTGCTCGGCACCGAGATGGACTGGGTCCAGGAAGAGTTCGGCGCCCGCTTCGTGTTCAACAACCCGAACGAGGTCGATCGCTGCGGCTGTGGCGAGAGCTTCCGGGTGGCCCAGCCCGAGGGTAAGGAGCCGGCCCCCATCGGGGCATGACGCATCCGGCCGGCCCCGCGCCGGATCTGAGACTCAGAACTCTCCGCCGCCTGCTGTCGCCGCCGCGCTTGCGGCGGCTGCTGCGTTTCGCCGTCGGCGGCCTGCTGGTCGGCTGCATGGCCGTCGCCTTCGCCGAGGCTGCGGACGAGGCGCAGAGCCTGTTCGCCTGGATCACCGACGGCCGGCTGTGGCTGGCGCCGATCCTCGGTGCCCTCGGCTTCGGCGTCTCGGCCCTGGCGGCGCAGCGGTGGTTCCCGGCGGCGCCCGGCAGCGGCATCCCGCAATGCATCGCCGCGATGCGCCRGCCGCTGGAGCTGGTGCCGACCCAGCTGAACATCCGCACCGGCATCGGCAAGATCCTGCTCTGCCTGGTCGGCCTTGCCTGCGGCGGCTCGATCGGGCGCGAGGGGCCGACCGTGCAGGTCGGTGCCGTGATCCTGGCCGGCCTGACCCCGCACGCCACCCCGGCCCGGCTGCGCCGGGTGATCACCGCGGGCGGCGCGGCCGGGCTGGCCGGCGCCTTCAACACGCCGCTGGCCGGCATCGTCTTCGCGCTGGAGGAGTTGGTCGGCGGCTTCGACATCCGCAACCGCATGGCGGTGCTGGCCGCGATCTTCCTGTCCTCGGCCGTCGCCATCGCCGTGCTCGGCGACTACACCTATTTTGGCCGCCACGCGCTGGACTTCACGCCGGGGGCGATCCCGGTCTTCCTGCTGGTGGCTGTGCTGGCCGGCATCCTCGGCGGCCTGTTCGGCCGCTGCGTCCTGGCGCTGACCCGGCTGCTGCCGCGGCTGTTCGCCCGGTTCGGCCGATGGTCGGTGCTGGCCGCGGCCGCCAGCTGCGGCCTGGTGGCCGGGCTGATCGGGCTGGCCGCCGGCGGCGTGACCTTCGGCACCGGCTACGAGCCGACGCGGCTGGCCCTGGAAGGCTGGCACAGCCTCGCCTGGTGGTTCTTCCCGGCCAAGTTCGCCGCCACCGCCCTGGCATCGTCGGCCGGCATCCCGGGCGGCCTGTTCGCGCCCTCGCTCTCGGTCGGCGCCGGCTTCGGCGCGATCTTCGCGCCCCTGGTCGGCCCGGACCTGGTGCCGTCGCTGATGCTGGTCGGCATGGCCGCCTATCTGACCGGTGTCACCCATTCGCCGGTCACCGCCCTGGTGCTGCTGGCCGAGATGACCGGTGAATCCCGCGGCCTCGCCATTCTGATCCCGGCGGTCGGCCTGGCCTGGGCCGGATCGCGGCTGGTGCTGCGGCACGGCCTGTATCATTTGTTGGCCGAGCGAATTCTTGCGCGAGGCGGCTGGAATCCTTCAGCGACAACCTGATATCGTCTGCCGCAAAGGAAAAAGCACCTTTGGGGGTTCAGGTGAGATACGGTCTTCCGGCGTTGATCGCGCTGGCGCTCCTCGGTTGCGCCCAGAAACAGCCGGATGAGACGCCCGCCGTGCTGTCGCGGACGGTGACGGTGAACAGCCTCCACATCGGCGTCACCCGGCTGACGGAAACCGTTTGGGGCGCCTGGCTGGTGGGACCGAGCCTGATCGGCCCGTCCCCAGCCAAAGTCCGAGCCGCCGAGCGCAAGGCGATCGAGCAGGTGTCGGCCTGCAAGGTGACCAACGTCGCCCCGGGCGACAACCCGATGCGGGCGGAGTATGTCGAGCTGACGGTGGCCTGCTGAACGCGGGGCTCACGCCATGTCGGGTTCGCCGGGTCGAACCCGACCTGCGGCCTCAGCCGGTCGGCAGCCTCAGCTCGTAGCGCTCGGTCCAGCGGCTGCGGTCGTAGGGCGGCTCGCCGGACTCGGCGAAGACCTCCACCGCCTCGGTGATCTGGCCGTCGCGCAGGCGGTACAGCGAGACGGCATGCACGATGTCGTTGCCGTCGGTCAGCAGCACGCGGGAGACCGCCCGCTCACCCGCCTGGATCAGCTCCTGCAGATGGCAGCGCCAGCGGCCGGGAGAATTGGCGTTGAGGGCGATGAAAGCGTCGGCACCACGGACGCGCTCACAGGTCTGCGGCCAGTCCGCCACGAAATCGTCGGACAGCAAACCGAGGGCACGGGCCCAGTCGCGCGCATCGAAAGCACGCCACAGAGCGGTGACGACGTGGTCGTCCATGGCATTTCGGTCAATTTGTTCCCAATTTGTTCATTATGCCGAAGACAGTCCTGCCTGTCGAGGGCCCTGTTGAGAATATAGAATGACATATAATTAATGTATTTTATGCAAGTTATATCCACAGTACTCTCTGATATAAGCAATCAACAGCCCAGGATCGTTGATCCTGCCGGCCGAAAGGACCGATCATGATCACCCTGTCGCGCCGCCTGCTGCTGGCCGGTTCGATCATCGTTGCCGCACTGGCCCCCGCGCCCGGCCGGGCCGCCGATCCGGTGTCCGGCATCACTCTCGACTGGGCCTATTACAACCCGGTCAGCCTGGTGCTGAAGGACAAGGGCTGGCTGGAGGAGGCGCTGAAGCCGCAGGGCGTGTCGGTGACCTGGGTGCAGAGCGCCGGCAGCAACAAGGCGATCGAGTTCCTGAACTCCGGCAGCGTCCAGTTCGGCTCCACCGCCGGTGCCGCGGCGCTGCTGGCGCGGATCAACGGCAGCCCGATCAGGGCCGTCTACTCCTACTCCCGGCCGGAATGGACGGCGCTGGTGACCAATGGCGACAGCCCGATCCAGTCGGTCGAGGACCTCAAGGGCAAGCGCGTCGCCGTCACCCGGGGCACCGACCCCTACATCTTCCTGCTGCGCGCGCTGGCCGATCACGGCCTGACCGAGCAGGACATCGAGGTGGTGCTGCTGCAGCATGCCGACGGCCGCAACGCCCTGATCGGCCATCAGGTCGACGCCTGGGCCGGGCTGGACCCGATGATGGCGCAGGCGGAGCTGGAGCAGGGAGCGCGGCTGTTCTACCGCAAGCCCGAGTTGAACACCTATGGCGTGCTGAACGTCAACGAGGAGTTCGCCGCCGACCATCCGGAGATCGTCGAGACCGTGATCCGCGCCTATGAGCAGGCGCGGACCTACGCCCTGGCCCATCCGGACGAGCTGCGCGCCGCCCTGGTCCAGGCCGCCGGCCTGACCGATGCCGCGGCAGCCAGGCAGCTGGAGCGCACCGACCTGTCCGGCCCGGCGATCGACGCGCCGAAGCGCGACACCATTCTGGCCGCCGGGGTGGCGCTGCAGAAGGCAGGGGTGATCGATGCCGGGGTCGATGTCGCGGCGACGGTCGACGCGCTGCTCGATGCCCGCTTCAAGACCGCGCTGGCGCAGTAGCGATGGCCAGCCTGGATCCCGCCGCGACCGGAACCGAACTCCGCGGGCCAAGGGCGGCCGGCGCGCTCGGCACCGTCGCGGTCGGGCTGATCCTGCCGGTCGGACTGGCCCTGGGCTGGGAGGTGCTGGCCACCCTCGGTCTGATCTCCACCCGCTTGCTGCCGCCGCCGTCGCAGATCCTGAAGACGCTGGGCGACCTGGCGAGCCGCGGCGTGCTGCTCGACCATGTGCTGGTGACGCTGTGGCGCGTCTGGTGGGGCTTCCTGCTCGGTGCCGCCGCCGGCACGGCGCTGGGCGCCGCCACCGGCGTCTGGCCGCTGGCCCGCCGCCTGCTGGATCCCAGCATTCAGGCGCTGCGCAGCATCCCGTCGATCGCCTGGGTGCCGCTGTTCATCCTCTGGTTCGGCATCTTCGAGACGCCGAAGGTGCTGCTGATCGCGGTCGGCGTGTTCTTCCCGGTCTACCTGACGCTGGCTGGCGCCATCGCCTCGGTCGACCGCAAGCTGGTCGAGGTCGGGCGGATCTACCGCTTCGGCACCTGGGACCTGGTGCGCCGGATCCTGCTGCCGGCGGCGCTGCCGACCTACATCACCGGCCTGCGCGGCGGCCTCGGCCTCGGCTGGATGTTCGTGGTGGCGGCCGAGTTCATGGGCGCCAGCAAGGGCCTCGGTTACCTGCTGGTCGACGGGCAGATGACCGGCCGCCCGGCCACCATCCTGGCCGCGATCCTGCTGTTCGCGGTGCTCGGCAAGCTCACCGACATGGCCCTGGCCACGCTCGGCGCCCGGCTGGTGCGCTGGCAGGACGGGTTCCGTCCGGAGGGAGCGTGACCATGCTGTCGCTGAAAGGCGTCGGCAAGCGCTACCCGAACGGGCTCGACGCCCTGGTCGGCATCGACCTCGCGGTCGAGTCCGGCGCCATCGTCGCCGTGGTCGGCGCCAGCGGCTGCGGCAAGAGCACGCTGCTCCGCCTGATCGCCGGGCTGGAGCGGGCGACGGCCGGTGCGCTCTCGGTCGCCGGCCATCCGGTCGACGGGCCGGGCGAGGATGTCGGCGTGGTGTTCCAGGAGCCTCGGCTGATGCCGTGGCTCACCGTCGAGGCCAATATCCGCTTCGGCCTCGGCCGGCTGCCCCGGGCCGAGGCGGCGCAGCTGGCGGCGGAGGCGATCGCCCGGGTCGGGCTGGCCGGCTTCGCCCAGGCCTGGCCGCGCCAGCTCTCCGGCGGCATGGCCCAGCGCGTCGCCATCGCCCGGGCGCTCGTGGCACGGCCCAAGGTGCTGCTGCTGGACGAGCCGTTCAGCGCCCTCGACACCTTCACCCGGCGCGACCTGCACCGCCATCTGCTGGAGATCCGCGACTGGCTCGAGCCGACGATGATGCTGGTGACGCACGACATCGACGAGGCGCTGGCTTTGGCCGACCGCGTGGTGGTGCTGGCGGGCCGCCCGGGCCGGATCGTCGCCGACATCGCGGTGCCGCTGGCCCGGGCCGAGCGGGCAGGGGCGCCGGAACTGCTGCGGCTGCGCGAGGCCGTGCTATCGTCCCTGGCGCCGCCGCGGGATGYGGCGGCCGGCCGCGATGCGGGCGCCGCAGGGGCCCGGGCGTCGGCCGTGCCCGTCACGATCTGAGAGACGACGATGGATGCCGAATCGCTGCGCGCCTTGCAGGCGCCGCTGAAGGACCAGTATCGCGAGGCGCCGGATTCGGCCCTGGTCACCCTGCGCGCCAAGGGGCGGCTGGGCGAGGACGGGGTGACCTGCAAGGTCGAGACCGGCCGCGCCCTGGCCGAGGCCGGGCTGCACCCGGCGACTGGCGGCGACGGCCTGTCGCTGTGCTCCGGCGACATGCTGCTGGAGGCGCTGGTGGCCTGCGCCGGGGTGACGCTGAAGGCGGTGGCCACGGCGCTGGCCCTGCCGATCACCGGCGGCACCGTCTCGGCCGAAGGCGATCTCGACTTCCGCGGCACGCTCGGCGTCGCAAAAGACGCGCCGGTCGGCTTCCGCGCCATTCGCCTGAACTTCGCGGTCGAGGGCGACCTGACTGAGGAGCAGCGTGCCACTTTGCTGAAGCTGACCGAGCGCTACTGCGTCGTCTACCAGACGCTGCGCCAGCCGGCTGAGTTCAAGGTCGATCTGGTGACTGCCTGAATTCTTGGTTTATTTGCGGAAAATTCGAGCCGAATACTTTCGTTGAGAATGTGATCGTCTTGCCGTCATTTGCCTGATCCAGTGCCTTTTGCTTCGGCACGGATGGGAATTCGATCGGCTCCGAAGCCGCCGGAGACTACCCTTTTCCGTTCTGGCATCGTTCTTGCTGCTGTCGTCATCCGCGGCCGGATCGCTCCGCCGCGACTGTCGAAGGGGCATGATCGATGCAAGAGGAACAGGGGGACGGCGTCAGCCGCCGCGGCCTGCTGTCGCTGATCGGGATGACGGCGGGCAGCGCCGCCATGTACCAGGCGATGACCAGCCTCGGCCTGGCGGCGGAGTCCGGCTACAAGGGGCCGGTCGATCTGGGCGGCGACCCGAAGGGTGCCACGGTGCTGGTGCTCGGCGCCGGCCTGGCCGGCATGACTGCGGCGCTGGAGCTGCGCCAGGCCGGCTATGCGGTCCAGTTGCTGGAGTTCAACGACCGGCCGGGCGGCCGCAACTGGACGCTGCGCGGCGGCGACCGCTTCACCGAGCTGGGCGGCGCCACCCAGACCTGCGGCTTCGACCAGGGGCTTTACATCAATCCCGGCCCCTGGCGCATCCCGTACCACCATCACGGCGTGCTGGCCTATTGCCGGCGCCTGGGCGTGGCGCTGGAGCCGTTCCAGCAGCTCAACCACAACGCCTTGCTGCACAACACCAGGGGCTTCGGCGGCAAGCCGCAGCGCATCCGCGAGATCAAGACCGATTTCCAGGGCCATGTCTCCGAGCTGCTGGCCAAGGCGACGCAGCAGGGCAGGCTGGACGAGGCGGTGTCGAAGGAGGATCGCGAGATCCTGCTGCAGGCGCTGAAATCCTGGGGCGCCCTGGACAAGGACTACGGCTACAAGGCCGGCGAGACCGCGTCCGAGTTCCGCGGCTTCAGCAAGGACGCCGGCGGCGGGCTGGGGGCCGAGCCGGTGCCGGGCGAGCCGATCGGCCTGTCCGACATCCTCAATTCGCGGCTGTGGCGCAGCCTGCAGAGCTTCGCGCTCTACGAGTTCCAGACAACCATGTTCCAGCCGGTCGGCGGCATGGACATGATCGGCAAGGCCTTCGCCGGCCAGCTCGGCGGCCTGATCCGCTACAATGCCAAGGTCACCCGGATCCAGCAGGGCGATGCAGGGGTGACCGTGACCTATGAGGACACCAAGAGCCCCGGCGGCCCGCTGCAGGCCAAGGCCGACTGGTGCGTCTGCACCATCCCGCTGACCGTCCTCAGCCAGATCCCGATCGATGTCGGCGCCAAGCTGCAGGCGGCGATCGAGGCCGTGCCCTATGCCTCCTCCGTCAAGGTCGGGCTGCAGTTCAAGCGCCGCTTCTGGGAGGAGGACGAGGCGATCTTCGGCGGCATCAGCTACACCGACCTGCCGATCCGCCAGATCTCCTACCCCAGCACCGGCTACAATCTCGGCGGCAAGGGCGTGCTGCTCGGCGCCTATAGCTGGAACGGCCCGAACTCCTACGAGTTCACCGCCATGGACCCGGCCGAGCGGGTGCGCCGCGCGGTGCAGTACGGCCAACAGATCCATCCGCAATACGCAGCGGAGTTCGAGACCGGGATCTCGGTGGCCTGGCACCGGGTGCCCTTCACCCTGGGCTGTGCCGGCGACTGGACCGATGAGGCGCGGGCCCAGCACTACGACAATCTGTGCCAGATCGACGGCCGCATCGTGCTGGCCGGTGAGCACGCCTCCTACATCCCGGCCTGGCAGGAGGGGGCGATCCTCTCGGCGCTGAACGCGATCGAGCGGCTGCATCACCGGGTGATCGCCGCATGACCCGTCTGTTCCAGAGGAGCCCTGTCATGATCGTCCATTCGGCGGCCCGGCTGGCCGCGATCCTGACCGCCCTGGCACTGCCCGCCGCTGCGGGTGCCCAGGACGCCCCGATGCTCAGCCCGGCCGCGACCTTCGCAGAGACCGACGGCGCGGCGCTGTTCGCCAATGTCTGCCAGGCCTGCCACATGCCGGCTGGGCAGGGGGCGACCGGCGCCGGCCACTATCCGGCCCTGGCGAAGAACGCCAATCTCGAGACCGGGGCCTATCCGGTCTATGTCGTCGTCCACGGCCTCAAGGGCATGCCGCCGGTCGGCAAGATGATGACCGACGACCAGGTGGCGGCAGTAGTGAACTACCTGCGCACCAGCTTCGGCAATTCCTACACCGACCCGGTGACGGCCAAGGATGTGGCCGACGCCCGCAATTGACCCAAACGCCTGAGGGGGAGAACACTGTGAAGAGAATGATGACGGCCGCGATCGGCCTGGCGGCCTTGCTGGTGGCCGGCGGAGCCGCGGCCCAGGACGTGATCCGCCACAAGATCCCGAACTCCGACTTCCCGATCGCCCGGGCCGTGGAGATCCCGGCCGGCAAGACCACGGTCTATGTCAGCGGCGCGGTGCCGCCGGTGGCGGATGCCAACGCGGCCAAGAACACCGTTGCCGCCTATGGCGACACCAAGGCCCAGACGGTCGCGGTGCTGACATCGATCGAGAAGACGCTGAAGGATCTCGGCCTCGGCCTGGGCGACGTGGTGAAGATGCAGGTCTTCCTGGTCGGCGACCCGGCCAAGGAGGGCAAGATGGACTTCGCCGGCTTCATGGAGGGCTACCGCCAGTTCTACGGCACGGCGGCGCAGCCGAACCTGCCCGCGCGCTCGGCCATGCAGGTCGCCGCGCTGGTCAATCCCGGCTTTCTGGTCGAGATCGAGGTGACGGCGGTTCGGCCTTAAGGCTGGCGGCCCGGTGAGTCGGGGCGATAAGATCGGACAAAACGAACGGAGTCCCGACGTGATCCATGTCATCGCCCTGCTCACCGCCAAGCCCGGCAAACGCGCCGCCCTGCTGGAGGAGTTCCGCAAGATCATCCCCGCGGTCCATGCCGAGCAGGGCTGCATCGAATACGGCCCGGCAGTGGACGCCGATGGCAGTTCCGACCGCTTCGGCGACGACACCTTCGTCGTGATCGAGAAATGGGAGAGCCCGGAGGCGTTGAAGGCGCATTCGGTCGCCCCACACATGAAGGCCTATGGCGAGCGCGCCAAAGAGCTGCTCGCCGGCCGGGCCGTCCATGTCCTGACGCCGGCCTGACGCATCACCGGCGGCGGGCCTTCTGGAAATGGTCGATGAAGGCCCGCAGCCCGGCGGAGGGCAGGCGCTGGCGCGGATAATACAGGCTCAGGCCCGGGAAGGGCGGGGTCCAGTCCGCCAGCACCTGCTGCAGTCGGCCTGACTCGATCTCCACTGCAGCCGTGCGACCGCTGACGAAGGCCAGGCCGGCGCCGGCCAGCGCGGCCTGCTGGCTCAGCTCAGGGCTGCCGATGGTCAGTCGGCCGGGCGGGTCGATCCGGATCTCCTCGCCCTGGTGCTCGAACTCCCAGCGCAGGATCGCGCCGCTCGGCAGCCGGGCGCGGATGCATTCGTGTGTGAACAGGTCGGCCGGCGCCTGCGGCACGCCGCGCGCCGCCAGATAGCCCGGCGCCCCGACCACGATCATCGCCTCGTCGATGCCCAGCGGCACCGAGACCATGTCCTGCGGCACGGCTTCGGCCAGGCGGATGCCGGCGTCGAAGCCGGCGGCGACGATGTCGATCATCCGGCCCTCGGTGACCAGGTCGACCCGCATCTCCGGACAGGCCGCCATGAAGTCCAGCACGACCGGTAGGATCCGCGCCGACCCGCCCTCGGAGCTGTTCAGCCGCAGCAGCCCGGCCGGCGTGTCGCGGAACCGGTTCACCGTCTCCACCGCCTCGGCGATCTCGCGCAGCGCCGGCTGGATCCGGGCCAGGAACTGCTCGCCCGCCTCGGTCACCGCGACGCTGCGGGTGGTGCGGTTGAACAGGCGCACGCCCAGCCGCCGCTCGAGACTGGCCACCATGTGACTCAGCGAGGAGGGCGACAGCCCCAGCTCCGCCGCCGCGGCGCGGAAACTGCGATGGGTCGCCACAGCGCCGAGCGCGGTCAGCTCGGCCAGAGCAAGGTCGGCCATTATCCGGCTGCCTTCATCAACTCGTCCAAGATTGAACGGATTATCACAATAGAGGGGCAGGGGCATATCGAGGGCTCACCCAGGAGATCTCGATGACCCGCACCGTTCTCATCACCGGCTGTTCCAGCGGCTTCGGCGAGGCCACGGCCCGCCTGTTTGCCTCGCGCGGCTGGAACGTCGTCGCCACCATGCGCCGGCCCGAGGCGGGCGCCGGCCTGGCCGCGCTCGACAACGTCCTCGTGGCCCGGCTGGACGTGCAGGATCCGGCCAGCATCGACGCCGCTTTGGCCGAGGCGATCGCCCGGTTCGGCCGCATCGATGTGCTGGTCAACAATGCTGGCTTCGGCCTGTTCGGCGTGTTCGAGGCTGCGCCGCGCGACAAGATCCAGGAGCAGTTCGACGTCAATGTCTTCGGCGTCATGGACGTGACCCGCGCCCTGCTGCCGCATTTCCGGGCCAATCGGTCCGGGACGATCATCAACATCAGCTCCGGCGCCGGTGTCTTCACCCTGCCGATGATCTCGCTGTACTGCGCCTCGAAATTCGCGCTGGAGGGCTTCTCCGAGGCCTTGTCCTACGAGCTGGCGTCGCTGGGCGTCGCGGTGAAGATCGTCGAGCCCGGCGGCGTCACCAAAACCAGCTTCGGCGAGCGCAGCGCCGCGGAGGCGGGGGCCTCGGCCGAGCTGCCGGACTATCGGCCCTTCCTGGAAGGCGCGATGCAGGTCTTCGCCGGGCTCCGCGCTTCCCGTGCCGACGCCACCAGCGAGGAGGTGGCCGAGGTGATCTACACCGCCGCCACCGACGGCACCGACCAGCTGCGCTACGTCGCCACTGACGACATCAAGCCTCTGGTCCGGGCCCGGCGTGAAACCTCGGAGGCCGAATACATGGCCTTCATGCGCGAGCGAGTCACGCCGCGGATCGGCTGAGGGCAGCCCCGCTGGGACCGCCCCCGGGCTACGATCAGTCGCGGCAGCGATTCTCCCGGCGGAAGGCGGCCAGCAGTGCGTCGCGACCGTTCGTAAGATCGACGCCGCTGCGGCCTGGCAGCGGCGTGCCGTCGCCCTTGAGGCCGTGCCACAGTGCGGCGTTGAAGCGCGCCGTGTCGAGGCGGTCCTCCTCCTCGAAATCCTGGCCCTTCATCGCCTTTTGCCACCAGGCGGCGGTGCGCGCCGGCTGCGTGAAGCAGCCGCCGGCATCGGCCTTCTGCGGGCCGCGCGGCGGCAGCGGCAGCCTGGTGGTCCGCAGCACCTCCGGCACGACCTCCGAATAGGTCCAATTGGCGGCATGGAAATCAAACACCTCGGCCATCGGCTCGGCCAGACCGTCATTGAGCCCCAGCGGCGGCAGGCCCAGAACGGCCTCGATGGTCTTCAGCAGGCTGACGGTGGTGTAGTGCTCCGACACCACCGAATGGCGGCGGACATAAGGCCCGGCGACCAGCGCGATCGAGCGGTGCGCGTCGACATGGTCGGCGCCGTCCTGGGCATCGTCCTCGATGACGAAGATCAGGGTCGATTTGGCGAACGGGCTGGCCGCCACCCTGGCGACGATCCGGCCGACCGCATAGTCGTTGTCCGCCATCTGGGTCTCGACCGTATTGACCCCGTCGACCGCCTTGTCGAAGTCGCCGAAATGGTCGTGCGAGATCCGCAGCAGCGTCAGGTTGGGCAGCTTGCCCGACTGGACGAAGCCGTCGAATTCGCGCTCCCACTCATCCACCCGATAGGCGTCCGGGAACTTCTGGTCGAAGCCGCGGAAATAGAGGTCGCTGTGCGGCGCCAGCGATGGCTTGTCGGGGAAGAAGACCTGGGTGTGGGAGCCGAACGGATCGCGCAGCTCCGGCGACAGGGCATTCGGATGACCGGGTTCGTAGCGCGAGCCGTCACCGTAGAAGCCGTAGTTGCGCACGGTCAGCCCGGCCCGCAAGGCCGCGTCCCAGAGATAGCCGGTCCCGGCCTCGCCGGCATCGGCAGCCTCCGGCGAGTCGGGCGCGGCGACGTCGGCGGTGCCGGCCAGGACGTCGGGGTCATGTGGCGTCGCCGGATTGGCCTCCTCGCGCTCGTCCTGCCCGGCCAGGCCGACATTGATGCCGCGGTTGAGGCCCTCCCAATCGTATTGCAGCCCGCGTCCGGCATAGTTGACCGGTGCGGTGCGCTCGGTGAAATCCGTGGTCCGGGCCGCGGTCGTCCAGTTCCAGCCGGTGTTGCTGGACTCGCCGCTGTCGCGGAAATTGTCGAGGGTCACGAAGTCGAGCGCCAGCGCGTGGTGGTTCGGCGTGATCGGCTGCGGCAGCAGGGTCAGGCTCGGGTCGCCATTGCCGACCGGAAGGTCGCCGAGCACCTGGTCATAGGTGCGGTTCTCCTTCACGACATAGATCACGTGGTCGATCTTGCTGTGGAGGAACGCCATCGTCTCGGACCGGCTGCCATGGCCGGCGGCGCTGGGAAAGCTGTTGTTGACCGCGACCTGCCAGCTCATCTCGKCGAGTTGGCGCGGCTTAGGAATCGGCAGCGTCAGCAACCCGGCCTTCTCGAGCTGCCAGACATACTGGTCGGCCTGCTTGCAGGGATTGAGCGCCGCCTTCTCGGGGGCAAGCGTGTTGCGGCAGGCGAGCGGGTTGGGGCCGGCATTGGACTTGCCGTTGGCGATATAGATGCGGGCATCGTCCGGCCGCACCGCGACCGAGGTCGGATACCATCCGGTCGGCAGCAGGCCGATGACGCGGGACGCCTGGGGCAGCTTGCCCTCTTCCTCGATCTCGTCGCCGTCGTCGTCCTTCTTGGCCCTGGCGTCCTTGGCCGTCTTGGCTGTCTCCGGATCGATCGAGCCCTCGCCGAGCTCGATTACCGCGGCGCCATTGAGCCCGCCATTGGTGGCGATCAGCGTCAGCCCGTCACCGGACAGCGCCAAGCCGTTGGTGTTGGCGCCGTGCAGCCCTTCGGGGTTGAGCCACACCTCGGCCGGCGCGGCGGCTGCGATGTCCTCGATCACCTTGTCGGTCCCGGTGTCGACGCTGACCACCCGGTCGGTGTTGTCGAGCGCGACATAGGCGCGGCTGCGCTGCCGGTTGAGGACGATCGCCGAGGGCTGGCCGTCGACGGTCTGGCGACCGGCGACCGCAAGGCCGTCCGCCCGGATATCGAGGGTGATCAGCTCGCGGTCCCGCTGGCTGGCGGCATAGGCCTTCCCGTCCGAGACGAAGGCCACCAGGTTCGGATAGGTGCCGCCGGGCTGGCCCGACTTCGCGGGGTCGATCACGCCGGGGCGCAGATCGGCTTCGGCCACCACCTTGTGCTCGGCGGTATCGATCAGGCTGACCGAATCGTTCTGGTAATTGGCGACCAGGAGCCGCTTGCCATCGGGCGAGACGGCGAGGCCCGCCGCCTCCGGCTTGGTTCCCTCGACGCCGATGCCGGCCTTGTGGCCGAGCGCGACCGTGCCGGTGAGCGCGAACTTGCCTTGGCTGAACGCATAGTCATAGACCACGTCGTCGACACCGCCGGAGACGAAGAACCGGCCGCCATCCGGCGACCAGGCGATGCCAAGGAAGGTGTTGGGCACCTGCACCACCTGCCGCTTGACCGGCAGCGGGCCCGACACGTCGTACACGAACACATATTCGGTCGAGAGCTCGGCGATCGGCTTGCCGTCCGGGCCGACATTGCGGTTGTAGCCGGAGGTCAGCACCAGCAGCGTCGTGCCGTCGGGCGACAGCGCCATCGCCGAGGCCTGCCCGGCCGTGAAGTCGGGCAGGCCGGGGAGATTGGGATTGAGCGAGTCCAGCTTCGAGCCGGGCATTGCCGTCGGGGTCAGGCGCTGGCCGGTCGGCAGCAGCTCGCCGACCAGCGGCTTCATCCCCGAAGGCGGCGCATCCTGGGCGAGCACCGGCGTCAGCGCCCCGCAGACGAGGCCGAGGACGGCCACGGACAGGGCGAGGGTGGGCGATGCCATTGCTGGGCTCCGTTGATCGTTGCGGCGGTGCCAGACTAGGCCGGATGGTTGACACATTGGTGACGGCGACCGGATCGCGGCGATCCGGCGCCCGGGCCATCAGGAATGTGGAAGCAGCTCCCTCGGGGTCAATGCCCCGGCCGGCCCGTCCGGCGGCTGTGGCGCTCGACCAGCGCCTTGGCCGCCAGCGTCACCAGGGCCAGCAGCGCCAGGGTCGAGGCCGCGGCGAAGGCGCCGACGGCGTTGTAGTCGTTGTACAGCAGCTCGATCTGCAGTGGCAGCGTGTTGGTCTGGCCGCGGATGTGGCCGGACACGACCGAGACGGCGCCGAACTCGCCCATCACCCGGGCGTTGCACAGCACCACGCCGTACAGCAGCGCCCATTTGATGTTCGGCAGGGTGACGCGGAAGAAGGTCTGCCAGCCATTGGCGCCCAGCGTCGCCGCCGCCTCCTCCTCGTCGCGCCCCTGCGCCTGCATCAGCGGGATCAGCTCGCGCGCCACATAGGGCGAGGTGACGAACAGGCTGACCAGCACGATTGCCACCGGGGTGAACATCAGGCGGATGCCCTGGTCCTGCAGCCAGGGGCCGAACAGGCCGTTGGCGCCGTACAGGAACAGGTACACGACGCCGGCGACGATCGGCGACACCGAGAACGGGATCTCGACCAGCGTGGTCAGCAGGCGCCGGCCGCGGAACTGGAACTTGGCGATCGCCCAGGCCGCCATGATGCCGAACACGGTGTTGATCGGCACCACGATCAGCGCGGTGGTCACGGTCAGCCCGATCGCATCCAGCGTCTCGCTCTGGCCGATGTTGCGGGCGAAGACGGCGAGGCCGGCGGAAAAGGCCTGGGTGAAGATGATGATGATCGGCGCCACCAGCACCAGCCCGGCGGCCAGCAGGGCGAGCCCGATCAGGATCCGCCGGGTCCAGCGCCCCTCGCCGATGCGCGGCGACCGCCGCGGCCTGGCGACGGTATTCGCAGTCACGGCCGCCGTGGCCGGTTGATGGTCAACGGCGATCGACATGGCGCAGGAACCGGGCCTGGAGGATGTTGGTGGCCAGCAGCAGCACAAAAGCGGCAGCCAGGATGGTCAGCGCCAGGGCCGCGGCGGCGGCGTAGTCGTATTCCTCGAGCCGGATGAACACGAGAAGCGCCGCGATCTCGGTCTGCATCGGCCGGTTGCCGGCGATGAAGATGACGGCGCCGAACTCGCCCAGGCTGCGGGCGAAGGCCAGGCTGCAGCCGGCCAGGAAGGCAGGCAGGATCGCCGGCCACACCACATGGCGCAGGGTCGACCAGTCGCCGGCGCCCAGCGTCCGGGCGGCTTCTTCGACGCCCGCGTCCAGGTCCTCCAGCACCGGCTGCACGCTGCGCACCACGAAGGGCAGGCTGGTGAAGGCCATGGCCACAGCGATGCCCAGCGGGGTGTAGGCGACCGGGATGCCGATCGCCGCCAGCGGCGCGCCGAACCAGCCGTTCTTGGCGAACAGCGCGGTCAGGGCGATGCCGGCCACCGCGGTCGGCAGGGCGAAGGGCAGGTCGACGATGGCGTCCAAAAGCCGCCGCCCGGGGAAGCGGTAGCGCACCAGCACCCAGGCCAGCAGCAGCCCGACCACGCCGTTGAACACCGTCGCCGCCAGCGCCATTCCGAGGGTGACCTCGTAGCTGGCGAGGGCACGCGGCGAGGTGACGATGGCTAGGAACTGGGCCGGCGTCAGGCTGGCCGCCTTCAGCGCCAGGGCGGCCAGCGGCAGCAGCACGATCACCGCCAGATAGACCAGCGTGCAGCCCAGCGTCAGCCGGAAACCGGGCAGCACCCGGCGCCGGGCGGGACGGGGGGCGGCGAGGGCGACGCTGGTCATCGGGCGCCGCGGCTCACTGGTTCACGAACACGGTGTCGAGGATGCCGCCCGAGGCGAAATGCTCGGCATTGACTTTGTCCCAGCCGCCGAACACCTCGTCGACCGTCGCCAGCGTCACCGCCGAGAACTGGTGCTTGGCGGCGACCTCGGCCAGGGTCGGGCGGTAGAAATGCTCGGCGAGGATCTCCTGCCCCGCCGGCTGGTACAGGAAGTCGAGATAGCCCTTGGCGACCTCGGCCGTGCCGCGGGCGTCGGCGACCTTGTCGACCACCGCCACCGGGAAATCGGCCTTCAGGCTGGTCGGCGGCACCACCACCTCGAAGCCGCGGTCGCCGTATTGCTTCTGGATGCCGCGGGTCTCGGCCTCGAAGGTGATCAGCACGTCGCCGGTCTCGCGCTCGACGAAGGTGGTGGTGGCGCCGCGGCCGCCAGTGTCGAACACCGGCACATGCGACAGAACGGCCTTGACGAACTCCTGGGCCTTCCCCTGGTCGCCGCCATTGGCCTTCAGCGCCCAGGCATAGGCGGCGAGATAGGTGTAGCGGGCATTGCCGGAGGTCTTCGGGTTCGGGAACACCGCCTGCACGTCGTCGCGCGCCAAGTCGCCCCAGTCCTTGATTCCCTTCGGATTGCCCTTGCGCACCAGGAAGGCGGGGAAGGAATAGTAGGGCGAGGCGCCGTTCGGGAAGGCCGACTGCCAGCCCGGCTTGACCGCACCGCCCTTCTCCAGCGCGGTGATGTCGGTCGCCTGGTTGAAGGTGACGACATCGGCCTGCAGCCCCTCCAGGATCGACCGTGCCTGCTTCGATGTGCCGGCATGCGACTGCTCGACCGTCACATCCTGGCCGGACTTGCCCTTCCAATAGGTCTGGAAGGCCGGGTTGATGTCGACATAGAGCTCGCGTCCGACATCGAAAGAGGCGTTGAGGATGGTGGTCTGGGCCGCGGCCGTGCCGCCGCTCAGCAGGCCGGCGGCCAGCGCCAGCGCCAGGAAGGAACGCTTCATCGAAATCTCCAGAATGCTCAGGCGGCCTGGCGCGCCGGGAACAGGCCGAAATGGCTGGTGCCGACCTGCAGCGTCTCGCCCGCAACGGGCAAGCGGGCGGCCAGTTGGCGCCGGTGCCATTCCAGGTCGAGCGGGATGGCGCCGTGCTGGGTCACCGCCTCGACCCGCACCAGCGGGCCGATGACGTTGACGCTGCGGATCGCGATCGGGAAGGCGTCGCCGCGCGCCTCCTGCGGCACCAGGTCGTGCGGGCGGACAAAGATCTCGCCGGCGCCGTCCGGCCCGGCATAGCCCGCGGGCCGCGGCAGCACCGCGCCCTCGACATCGACCCGGTCGGGCCCGATGCGGCAGGGCAGGCGCACGGCCTGGCCCAGGAACTCGTAGACGAAGGGCGTCGCCGGCCGCTCATAGACCTCGGTCGGGCTGCCGATCTGCTCGACCCGGCCGTGATCCATCACCACCACCTGGTCGGCCAGCTCCAGCGCCTCCTCCTGGTCGTGGGTGACGAAGACGGTGGTCAGCTTCAGCGTCTGGTGCAGCTCGCGCAGCCAGCGCCGCAGGTCCTTGCGCACCCGGGCGTCGAGCGCGCCGAAGGGCTCGTCCAGCAGCAGGATGCGCGGCTCGATCGCCAGGGCGCGGGCCAGGGCCACGCGCTGACGCTGGCCGCCGGACAACTGGTCGGGGTAGCGGTCGCCGAACTTCTCCAGCTGCACCAGGGCCAGCAGCTCCTTGGCCCGGGTGCGGATCGCCTCCGCCTCCGGCCGGGTCTGGCGCGGCCGCACCTTCAGGCCGAAGCCGATATTGTCCAGCACGCTCATGTGCCGGAACAGGGCATAGTGCTGGAACACGAAGCCGACCTGGCGGTCACGGACATCGACCGCCGACATGTCGGTGCCGCCGATCCGCAAGCTGCCGGCATCGGCATGCTCCAGCCCGGCGATGATGCGCAGCAAGGTCGTCTTGCCCGAGCCGGAGGGGCCGAGCAGGGCGCAGAGATGCCCCGCCTCGATGTCGAGGCCGATCCCCGACAGGGCGCTGAACTCCTGAAACCGCTTCTCGATCCCGCGAAGCTCGACGCGCATCAATTGTGCCTGATATTATTGTAAATAACGGGCTTCCATCATAGCGGAGCGTGGAAAGCGCGCCAGCGGAAAATCCGCAGCCCGCGGGGCTGTCGGCTTTATTATCAATATACGATTGTAAATTAGAGTCGTCATCCCGTGCGCGCTGCGGCGCGAAGTGCCGCTGCGCAGACACGGGACCTCTTCGTAATGGGCGGGAGATTCCCGCTTTCGCGGGAATGACGACGCGGTGAGGGACGGCGCGCCCGATGCTATTCCTCCTCAGCCAACTCCAGCTGGATCACCGAGCCGTCGATCAGCACCTTGCCGCGGTTCTCGAAATTCACCGTGATCCGGCTGCCGATCACCGACTGCACCTGGCCGGGACCCCAGTCGGGCTGGTCGGGGTGCCGCACCCACATGCCGGGCGCCAGCCCCAGATCGATCCCGAACCCGTTCTCGAAACTCATCTACATGCTCCCGCGATCGACCGACCACGTTGCCATGGATTGCAGGCGCGCGTCAGCGGGGTTACACCCGGAAGGCAATCGGAGTTCCCATGGACGATCGGCCGCCCTGCCGCCCCGAAACCCTCGCCGCCCGCCTCGACGGCTATCTCTGCGGCGACACCGGCGCGATCGTGCCGCCGATCCATCCGTCCTCAACCTATGCCCGCGATGCCGACTACGCCCAGGTCGGCGGCCGGGGCTACAGCCGCGACGACAACCCGACCTATCTGCAGGCCGAGGCGCTGCTGGCGCGGCTGGAGGGCGGGACGGGGGCGATGCTGTTCGCCTCCGGCATGGCGGCGATCGCGGCGCTGTTCCAGGCGCTGGCGCCGGGCGACCACGTCGTCTGCTCGCGCGACATGTATTTCGGCACGGCCAAGCTGCTGCGCGAGCTCCTGATCCCTTGGGGCCTCGCCTGCGACCTGGTCGACACCACCGACCTCGACGCCCTGCGCGCCGCGATCCGCCCCGGGGTGACCAGGCTGGTTTATGTCGAGACCCCGGCCAACCCGATCTGGTCGGTCACCGACATCGCCGCCGTCGCCGCGATCGCGCATGAAGCCGGGGCGCTGCTGGCGGTCGACAACACCTCGGCCTCGCCGGCGCTGTGCCGGCCGATCGCGCATGGCGCCGACATCGTCGTCCATTCCGCCACCAAATACCTGAACGGCCATTCCGACGTGGTCGCGGGCGCGGTGGTGACGGCGGCCGACAGCCCGCTGTGGCGGCGCATCGGCCGCATCCGCTTCCTGGCCGGCCCGGTGCTGGGGCCGTTCGAGGCCTGGCTGCTGCTGCGCGGCATGCGCACGCTGTTCGTGCGGGTGCGCGCCGCCAGCACCAGCGCCCAGCGCATCGCCGAGCGCTTCGACGGCCACCCGGGGGTGGCGCAGGTCTGCTACCCCGGCCTGCCAGGCTTTCCCGGCCACGCCGTCGCGGCGCGGCAGATGGAGGGCGGCTTCGGCGGCATGCTGTCGCTGCGCCTGGCCGGCGGCCGCGAGGCGGCGCTGCGCGCGATCTCTCGCGTCGGCATCTTCATCCGCGCCACCTCGCTGGGCGGGGTCGAGAGCCTGATCGAGCATCGCGCCACGATCGAGAAGGAGGATGGCATCGTGCCCGACGACCTGCTGCGCCTGTCGATCGGCATCGAGGCGGTCGAGGACCTGATCGCGGATCTGGAGCAGGCGCTGGCAGAGGAATAGGGCGACAGTATCGGCTGGGATTCCCCTTATTGTCATGCCCGGGCTTGACCCGGGCATCCAGAGACTGTCGACATCTTCTGGATTGCCGGGTCAAGCCCGGCAATGACAGTCATGGGATAGTGGCGCTGAAAAGCAGAACAAAACGGACAGGGACGGCATGGCGGACAGGGAAGCAGGGGCCTTCGTCGAATTCGTCGACGTGGCCAAGACCTATGACGGCGAGACGCTGGTGGTGCGAGGGCTCAACCTCGCCATCCGGCAGGGCGAGTTCTTGACCCTGCTCGGCCCCTCCGGCTCGGGCAAGACCACGACGCTGATGATGCTGGCCGGGTTCGAGACGCCGACCCGCGGCCGCATCCTGCTGGAGGGCAAGGCGATCGACACGCTGCCGCCCTGGCGCCGCGATATCGGCATGGTGTTCCAGAACTACGCCCTGTTCCCGCATATGACGGTGCGTGAGAACGTCGCCTTTCCGCTCAAAGTGCGTGGCATCACCGGTTCGGAAGCGGAAAAGCGGGTCGAGCGCGCGCTCGACATGGTCAAGCTCACCGGCTTCGGCGGCCGCCGCCCGGCCCAGCTCTCCGGCGGGCAGCAGCAGCGCGTCGCCCTGGCTCGGGCGCTGGTGTTCGGGCCGCGCCTGGTGCTGATGGACGAGCCGCTGGGCGCGCTCGACAAGCAGCTGCGCGAGCACATGCAGCTCGAGATCAAGCATCTGCACCGGTCGCTCGGCGTCACCGTGGTCTATGTCACCCACGACCAGGGCGAGGCGCTGACCATGTCGGACCGCATCGCCGTGTTCCACGAGGGCGCGATCGACCAGCTGGCGGCGCCGGACGACCTTTACGACCGGCCGGAGACGGCCTTCGTCGCCCAGTTCATCGGCGAGAACAACAAGCTGGCCGGGACGGTCGAGACCCTGGGCGGCGGGCAGTGCACGGTCGCGGTCGATGGCGGCTTCTCGGTGCTGGCGACACCGGTCGGGGCGGGCGGGCAGGGCGCCCGCGCCACCCTGTCGATCCGGCCCGAGCGGGTGCGTCTGTCGCCCGGTGCCGAGGCCGGGCCGAACCGCTTTCCGGCCCGGATCGAGGAGCTGATCTTCCACGGCGACCACACTCGCGCCCGGCTGTCGCTGCTCGGGCGCGACGACTTCGTGCTCAAGCTGCCGAATGCCGACGGCCGGCCGGCCCTGGCGACAGGCGAGGCTGTGACCGTCGGCTGGGCCGCGGCCGATTGCCGGGCGCTGACCGCCTGAGTCACCGGAATCATTGAGCGACCTGCCGTTCCGGTTGTACGACGGATTATCCCGCCGACTCACCCAGGGACGCCGCGATGCCGGACCCGATCGTGCCGTTCGAGACCGAGAGGCTGATCCTCCGCCGCTTCGTGCCGCAGGATTTCGAGGCCTTTCACGGCTATCACCGCCTGCCCGAGGTCGCCCGCTTCCTGTACCGCCATCCGCGCACGCCGGAGCAGTCGCGGTCGGCGCTGGAGCGGTTCGGCACGATGAAGTTCGAGGGCGAGGGCGACGAGATCGTGCTTGCGGTCGAGTCCCGCGAGACCCGCGCCCTGCTCGGCGATGTGGTGCTGAAATGGGTCAGCCGCGAGGCCCGGCAGGCCGAGCTGGGCTACACCTTCGCGCCGGAGGCGGCGGGCCGCGGCTACGCCACTGAGGCGGCGCGGGCGGTGCTGGGCCTCGGCTTCGGCCGGTTCGACTTCCACCGCATCTTCGCCCGCTGCGACGCGCTGAACACCGGGTCGGTCAACGTCCTCAAGCGGCTCGGCATGCGCCAGGAGGCGCATCTGATCCAGAACGACCGGTTCAACGGCACCTGGGGCGACGAGCTGATCTTCGCCATGCTGCAGGAGGAGTGGACCCAGCGGGTCTCAGGCTGAAGCGCGCTCGGCCGTCGTCCCGGTCTCGCGGCGGAGCGGATAGAGGATCCGCACCGAGGTGCCGCGGCCTTCGGCGGAGTCGATGCGGAAGCGGCCGCCCAGCGCCTTGACCATCTCGGCGCAGCCGGTCAGCCCTAGCCCGACATGGCTGCCGGCCCGCATCGAGAAGAACGGCTCCGCCGCCTTGGCGCGCACCGCACGGGACATGCCGAGGCCGTTGTCGATCACCTCGAGCGCCAGGCGGCGCCCGAACGGGAAGCGCCGGGTCAGGCGGGCGCGGAGGATCACCCGGGACTCCGGCTTCCCCGCCGCGGCCACGGCGTGCTCGGCGTTGCGGATCAGCTCGTCCAGGATCAGGTGGAACTGCGGCGACGCCACCAGCGCCGTCCGCGCCTCTTCGGGGACGTCGAACTGGATCCGCCCGCCGTGATCCTGCGACAGGGCGTCGAGGATGCTGTGCAGCGCCACGTTCCGGGCCGGCTTCGCCGAATAGCCGATCTTCACCAGGCCGTTGTTGATGCTGTCCAGCTCGGCCGCGGCCCGCGCGGCGGCGGCGACCATTTCCGGGTCGGGGGGCTCGCCGTCGCGCAGGCCCCGGATGAACAGCGCCAGCGCCGCGACCCGCGACCGGGTCATGTGCGCGAACAGCGACGAGAAGGAGCGGATCTGCTGGTCCTTGCGCCGCGCCATCATCGATTGCTGGTGGATGATCACCCCGACGACGATGACGGCCGACAGCGCCAGCACGAAGATGGCCACGTTGCGCAGGGCGTTCTCGGCGATATGCGCGGTCTCGTTCAGGGTGCGGCTGTGGGCGCCCGTGGTGCCCGAGACCTGGAACATGTCCTGCTGGATGTCGGTCAGCAGGGCCAGCGTGTCCCGGTCGTTCGCCGTCGCGCTCAGATTCGGCAGGATCCGGGTCCGGATGGTCTGGATGCTGCGGTCGATCCGGGCGAAATCCTGCGGGTCGAGGAAGTGGTCGATATATTGCAGGTTGCGCAGCGCGACCATGTTGAACTGCAGCAGCCCGACCTCCTGCGCCAGCTGCGGCTCGCGGTCCCCCGTGGCCATCGACAGGCGCAACAGCCCGACGATGTTGGCCAGCCTTTCCCGGATCTGCGAGCCCCGCCACTGCACCTCGTAGGATTGCATCAGCAGGATGTCGGTCTCTTCGCGGTAGTGCTCGGACCGCATGAACGACCAGGATCCCAAGAGGATGGCGACGGCCAGCCCGAGATAGGGCACGAAATCCAGCCACCGCCGCAGCGCCTTCATGGGCTGGGCCGCAGGGCGACGACGAACCAGACCCAGATCGCGTTGCGTCCGGCCGTGTAGGATTTGGGCAGCTTGTCGAGCGGCCAGATGATCGAATAAGGCCCGGAATCCGCCAGGTCGAGCGGCCGGAACTCCTGTCCTTCGGCGCACCGGGCCGTCTTGTGGTCGGCCGCGGAGCAGGCCCGTTCGATGGCGAGGATCGGCTCGTAGTCCTTGATCTCGTCCATCCGTATGGTGGTGATGAAATCGTCGTAGGCGAACACCTCGATGGTGGCGGTCTCGCCCAGTCCGCTGCGGGCCAGGACGTCCTTGAGGTCCGGGCCGCGGTAGCGGACGGTCTCGCCGGCCTCGCTCCACGGCGTGCCCGTGTCGATCTCCCGCTGCGGGAAGGCGCTGCGGATCTGGTCCGGCGTGTAGGTGACGATGGCTTGGCCCGGAGAGCTCTCGACCCGCAGGATGTGGGGGTCCTCGTAGCCGACCGGGGCGGCGGCCGCACCGCCGGCGATGGCCAGCATGGCGGCGGTGGTCAGCGCCATGCGGAGAAAATGGAGCATCAGCCGGCCTGGGCGGGGAAAAGGCGGGGATCGGGCGCGGCGGCCATCCTCAGGCGCCTTTCGGGAACAACCCGTTCTTCAGCAGCTTGGCGCGGGCCTGCTTGTAGTATTTCTCCACCGTATAGGGGTCGATGCCGAAGCGGTCGCCCATCTTCTCGTAGATCTCCTTGCGCTTGACCCCTTTCGGCCGGCTCCGCATGAAATCGATGATCTCCTGCTCCCGCGGCGTCAGGCCGGAATAGTAGAATTCCGGCGTCACGGCCTTGACCGCGGACAGCGACAGCGAGAACCGGGTGTCCGAGATCTCGTCGATGATGTTGGACAGCGTGTCCCGATCGAGGCCGGTCTTGCCGACATAGGCATTGGCCCCGAGCATCCGGCACGCCTCGCCCTCCTCGACCGAATCCGATCCAGTGACGACGATGTGCAGCGCGTCGGGCGAGGCGTCGACCACCGCCTTGACCACCGCCAGCCGGTGCTGCGGCGAGGTCGGGTCGAAGCCGGGCAGGCCCGGATCGATGATCACCAGGTCGAAGCTGTGCTCGCGCAGCAGGCCGGAGGCGATCTCCCAGGTCGCGGCACCCTGGACGATGCAGTCCCGCAGCGCGGCCTTCAGCTCGCCGATCAGGGCGAGGCGCATCAGGTCCTGGTCCTCGATCACCAATGCGCGGGATGTCTGTTCACCGGCCGTCATGGCAGCATCTTCCAGGATGGGAGTGGCCACGAATCCTAGTCCTGCTGCCCGGTTCGCACCAGGATCAGGTTTCGGCTGAAATGCCGTGCTGAAAAAGGGGGGCGGCCCCCCCTTTCTTCGGGATCGGAATCAGGACTGAAGTGATGACTTGGTCACGGTCGTGATTCCGCAGGTGTATCGTTTGTGGAAGTGTCGGGCGGATGGAAAATTTACTAAAAAACGTCAGGTCTTTTGTCAACTGGAACCTTGGGGCGTTGGCAGAGTTCCTTGATGGAGTCTTGGGTCCGTCGCGGCGCGGCGGGCATCGGGCGCTAGTCACTGCCAGGGTGGTCGTCCGGACCGGCCGGGCGCGCGGCTCTGTCACTGGGAACCAGCAATGACCACGATCGGTATCGGCACGCTTTACCGCAACCGCGACGTCATCGAGGGGCCGGTCAAGACGCTGCTGTTCCAGGACCGGATCCGGCTGGTTCCGAACCCGCAGGCCGCGGGCAGCCCAAAGGCGCCCGACTTCCTGATCTATTCCGGCGACAACGAGATCGGCGGCGCCTGGGCCTGCCGACGGGAGGAGCCGCCGGTCGCCTACAATGTGCAGATCCGCGACCCGCACGTCTCCCGGCCGATCCATGCGACGCTGTGCCAGTCGGACCAGGACGACGACCGCTTCGACCTCTATTGGTCGCACTGACGGGGGCCGGCTTCAGATGCCGGCCTCGGATTTACCCATCCAGCTTGTTCTTAGAGACCGTTTGAGAATGCGCTGGCGTGAGTCGGCTGGTGGTGGCGTCGAGAACCGGCGCGCAGCGGACGTTGGTCCGTGAGCACCGGAAGCGGAGAAGCCGCCATCAGACGGCCGCGCCAGTAGCATTATCAGACGGTCTCTACTGCCCGCCCAGCGCCTGATACACCTTGAGCCCGGCCCGGCCGGTCTGCGGCATGCCGAGGCGCTGCTCGGCCGCCGAGATCGCGGCCCGGGTGGCCGGGCCGATCTTGCCGTCGGCCTGGCCGCCGATGTCGTAGCCCTGGGCCAGCAGCAGCTGCTGCAGCCGCAGGCGCTGGGCCCGCGACAGGCCTGGGTCGTCGGTCGGCCAGGGCGTGCGCAGCGCCGGCCCGCCGGACAGCCGCTGGGCGAGATACGAGATGGCGAGCGCGTAGGATTCCGCCGCGTTGTAGGAATAGATCGCGTCGAAATTGCGGAACACCAGGAAGCCCGGCCCCTGCGGCCCGGCCGGCAGCAGCAGCCCGGCCTGGGCGTTGCCGGACAGCGGCGCGCCGTCGGCCCGGACCACGCCGCGCTGGGCCCAGGCCGACAGCGGGTCCTTGTCCTTGCGCCCGGTCGGGCCGTTATAGCCTGCCGGGACCTTGACCTCGATCATCCAGGGCTGGCCTTCCTGCCAGCCGGAGCGCTTCAGGTAATTGGCGGTCGAGCCGAGCGCGTCGGCGATCGAATTGACCAGGTCGCGCCGCCCGTCGCCGTCGAAATCGACCGCCAGGCGCTGATAGGTCGAGGGGATGAACTGGGTCTGGCCAAAGGCGCCGGCCCAGGAGCCGTAGATCTCGTCCAGCCGCAGGTCGCCGGCGCTGACCAGCTTGAGCACGGCCATCAACTCGCCGCGCCAGAAATCGGTACGCCGCTCGCCGGCGCAGACCAGCGTGGCCAGAGCGTGCGGCAGGAAGTAGCTGCCTCGCTCCTTGCCGTAGTCGCTCTCGACGCCCCAGACCGCGACGATCACGGTGCGGTCGACGCCGTAGCGCTGCTCCGCCTGCTGCAGCACGCGGCCGTATTTCGACATCATCGCCCGGCCATCGGCGATGCGCTGGTCGTCGACCAGGAAGGCGAGATAATCCCAGATCGGCGTCACGAACTCCGGCTGAGTCTGCAGGAAGCGAAGCACCTTGTCGTCCGGCTGGGTCAGGCCGTCGAAGGCGCGGGTGGTGACGTCGCGGTCGACCCCGGCCTTCGCCGCGGACTCGGCCAGGCCGGCGACGCAAGAGCCGAAATCGGCCAGGGCCGGGCCGGCGGCCAGGAGCGGCAGGAGCAGCGCCGCCCCGAAGGTCCAGCCGGATCTGAACAGGCGAGACGTCATACTCTTCCTCCGCGATCGAATCCTGCACCTCGGCGCGGCGCGATCCTGTCCCATCCGGGCGGTGGGCACAACCCGCGGCTCCTGGATCAGGCTGCCGCCTCGGGCCAGACCCGGCCGGGGCGGTCGGTATCGATCAGGTAGTCCGAGGCGTAGCGGTCGAACAAGCCGCGCCCGAGCCGGCGGGCCTCGGCCAGCGGGTCCAGCGGGTCGCGCCGCACCTCGCCGCGGGCATTGCCGTAGCCATGCACCATCCCGACGAATCGCGACCGGGTGTAGCGGCTGTATTCCTGGATCTGATGCACGATCGCGCCGGCGACCGCGGGATAGGCCTCCTCGGAGCTGAGCACGAGGCCGATCCGCTTGCCGGTCATCCGCGCCTTCACCGTCTCGGATTCGGGGTAGGAAGCGGCGACGTAGCAGAACATCCGGTCGAAGAACGCCTTGAGCTGGGCCGACATGCCGTACCAGTAGATCGGCGTGGCCACGACCAGCCCGTCGGCGGCGAGGAAGCGGTCGAGGAACAGCGGCCGGTACCCGTCGCCGATGGCGCAGCTGCCATCCGGCCGCCGGCATTGCCGGCAATCGCGCAGGAAGCCGCCGATGGCGTCGGCCAGATGGACCGTCTCGGCGGCATGGCCGGCTTCGGCCAGCCCGGCCGCGACAGCGCCAGCCAGGGCGGCGGAGTTCCCCTCGCGCCGGGGACTGGAGCTGAGGATGAGGGCCTTCATTTGTCTCCTCACGAGGCTTGCAATCCACGATAGGAGTCCATGTATCGGGAATGGGCCCGCGGCCCGCAATTACGCACCTCGAGGTAACCATGGCGCCCCGGCCCGAACCCGCCCTTGCTTGCGCGCCGGATGTATTCGACGAGACCTGCTCGGCCCGCCACGCGCTGGAGCTGGTCGCGTCGAAATGGTCGGTGCTGATCCTCTCCGCCCTGGCCGGCGGCCCAACCCGGAATGCCGCCCTGCTGTGCCGGATCGGCGGTATCTCGCAGAAGATGCTGGCCCAGACCCTGCGCGACCTGGAGCGCAACGGCCTCGTCCTGCGCCAGGACTTCCACACCGCCCGGCCCTGCGTCGAATACCGCCTCAACCCGCTCGGCGAATCCCTGAGCGAAACCCTCGCCGCCCTGGACCGCTGGGCCGAACGCAACTTCCCGGCGCTGGACGCCGCGCGCGAGGCGTTCGACGCGCGGGAGGAGGAGGACTGATCTCGAGATTGACGCCCAGTCCTTTTCCTCGTCATGGCGAGGAGGCGAAGCCGACGTGGCCATCCTGAGGGCGGTGCCACTGGATGGCCACGCCCCTTCGGGGCTCGCCATGACGGATCTAGAGTTTGGACCCCGGTGTGAACCTCAGATCTGCACCGATTGCATCCCGGCGGCCGCATAGCGCGTTCCGGCGGCGGCGCCGGATGGGATGGCGGCGTCCAGCCGGGCCAGGTCGTCCGGTGTCAGCGTCACCTGCAGGGCGCCGAGATTCTCCTCCAGCCGCGCGATCGACCGGGTGCCCGGGATCGCCACCACGTCGTCGCCCTGGGCCAGTACCCAGGCGAGGGCGAGCTGCGACGGCTTGCAGCCCTTCTCCGCCGCCAGCGCCTCGAACCGGTCGACCAGCCCGCGATTGTGGGCGAAGTTCTCGGGCTGGAAGCGCGGATGCGCCGCCCGGCGGCCGTCGATCTGGGAGATGTCCTGGATCGCGCCGGCCAGGAAGCCGCGGCCGAGCGGGGAGTAGCCGACGAAGCCGATGCCGAGCGACTTGGTGACCTGTCGCGTGGCCTCCGCTTCGGCCCGGTACAGCAGCGAGTATTCGGTCTGCACTGCCGCAATCGGATGCACGGCATGGGCCCGGCGGATGGTCTCCGCCCCGGCCTCGGACAGGCCGAGATGGCGGACCTTGCCTTGCTCGACCAGCCGGGCCATGGCGCCGACCGTCTCCTCGATCGGCACCGCCGGGTCGACCCGGTGCTGGTAGTACAGATCGATGGTGTCGACGCCGAGGCGCCGCAGGCTGGCCTCGCAGGCCTGGGCCACATAGTCGGGCCGGCCGTCGACGCCGTTCGGAGCACCCTCGCGCCGGATCTGGCCGAATTTGGTCACCAGCACGACGCGGTCGCGTCGGCCCTTGATGGCGCGGCCCAGCAGTTCCTCATTGTGGCCCCAGCCATACATGTCGGCACTGTCGAGATGGTCGACGCCGAGATCGATGGCGCGGCGGATCAGCTCCTCGGAGGCCGCGTCGTCGGCGGCGCCGTAGACGCCCGAGAGCGGCATCAGCCCCAGCCCGATGGCGGAGACCGACAGGCCTCCGAGCCGGCGATGCGCAATGCTGGAATCCGTCGTCATGCGTCCGTCCTTCCGATCAGGCCGTTCTGCGTTCTGTGGGAGCGGCCGCGGCGAGGAGGGCAGGGAGGTGCCAGTGCGGGCGAACCGTTCGGGACCAGTGTGACTCGCGTCAGGGCCGCCGCCAAGTCCGCCGGAGGTCCAAGGTGGGGTGACAAAGGGCAGCAGGCTTTTGCGTGCCTCTCCCGCTTGTCTGACCTCTTTCGAATTCCCAACACCGTCATTGCGAGCGCAGCGAAGCAATCCAGGGGCCGCACGCACCGGCCCCTGGATTGCTTCGTCGGCTTCGCCTCCTCGCAATGACGGCGAGGAATGAGCGTTGGCTACGCAAAATCAGGCAGGCTTACCAGCCACCAGGTTGAACGGCTTGCCCTGCCGGAAGGCGTCGATCAGGTCGATCAGCTGGTCGGCCAGGGTCTGCATGGCGCCGCGCGCGGCCCAGGCGACATGCGGCGTCAGGATGAAGTTCGGCAGGTCCAGCAGCCGCATCAGCGGCGCGTCGGCCGGCGGCGGCTCGGGCATCGCCACGTCGAAGCCGGCGCCGCCGATGCGCCCCGTGCGCAGCGCCTCGGTCAGCGCGTCCTCGTCGACCAGCCCGCCTCGCGCCGTGTTGATCAGCAGCGCCTCCGGCTTCATCCGGGCGAACTCCGCGGCGCCGATCAGGCCCCGCGTCTCCGGCCGCAGCGGGCAGTGCAGCGAGATTACGTCGCTGGTCGCGATCACCTCGTCGAACGGCACGCGGCCCTCGGCCGGGGCGGCCTCGCCCTTGCGGCCGGCGAAGACCACATCCATGCCGAAGGCCCGGCCGATCGTGGCCACGGCATTGCCCAGCGACCCGCCGCCGATCAGCCCCAGCCGGGCGCCGTGCAGGTCCAGCACCGGGTGGTCGAAGAAGCAGAACTGCTTCGCCTCCTGCCAGCGCCCGGCCTCGACCGACCGGCGATAGGGCAGCAGCGAGCGGCGCAGCGCCAGGATCAGGGTGAAGACATGCTCCGGCACCGTGTGCACGGCATAGCCGCGGATGTTGCAGACCGCGACGCCATTGCGGTCGCACCAGGCGGTGTCGACGCAGTCGGTGCCGGTGGCGGCGACCGCGATCAGGCGAAGCTCCGGCAACTGCTCCAGCACCGGCTCGCGCAGCGGCACCTTGTTGATCACGGCGACGCTGGCCCCGTGCAGCCGCTCCGGCACCTGCTCCGACGCGGTCCGCTGGTGCTCCTCCCAGCGATGCGGAAAGGCGGGCGGGCGCAGCCGGATCGCCGGTGCCAGGGTCTCGCGGTCGAGGAAGACGATCTTCGGGTTCGGCGGCAGCGTCATGGTCGGCCTCGCATGGTCCTGCCGCCAGCATGCCGATCCCGGCGCGGCCGGCCAGTCCGGTTGCGACATCGCCAATCTTTGACGTGATTTGGCCTTTGGCGGGCCTGCGACATCACAGGTCGCGGCTGGATTAGCCCCGAACCGGCCCCGCCCGGACACTTGTCTCAGGATGGCCGTATGAGCCTGCAGGGAGCGGTTCGAGCGATGAAGTCAACAGCGCGCGTGGTGGTGATCGGCGGCGGCGTGGTGGGCGTGGGCACGCTCTACCACCTGGCGAAGAAGGGCTGGTCGGACGTCGTTCTGATCGAGCGCAAGGAGTTGACCTCGGGCTCGACCTGGCATGCCGCCGGCCTCTTGCCGCTGTTCAACATGAGCTACTCGGTCGGGCAGATCCACAAATACTCGGTCAAGCTGTACAATTCGCTCGAGGCCGAGACCGGACAGCATGTCGGCTTCCGCCAGGTTTCCAACATCCGTCTCGCGCGGACCAAGGACCGCTGGGACGAGTTCATGTACTACAAGGGCGTGGCCGACACGATCGGGATCAAGGTCAACATCCTGACCCCGGCCCAGATCAAGGAGATCTGGCCGCTGTGCGAGACCGACGGCATCATCGGCGCGATCCAGCACCCGGATGACGGCTACATCCAGCCGGCCGACCTGACCCAGGCCTTCGCCAAGGGCGCCCGAGCGATGGGGGCGGAGATCCATCGCTTCACCACGGTGACCGGGATCGAGCAGACGCCGTCCGGCGAATGGCTGGTGAAGACCGACAAGGGCGACATCACCTGCGAGCATGTGGTCTCGGCCTCGGGCAACTTCGCCCGCCGCACCGGCGCCATGGTCGGGCTCGACATCCCGGTGATCCCGGTCGAGCACCAGTACATCGTCACCGAGCCGCACCCGCTGGTGCAGGAGCGGCAGCGCCAGGGCCTGCCGGAGATGGGCGTGCTGCGCGAGGCCGACAGCTCCTGGTACCTGCGCGAGGAGGCCGGCGGCTTCATCCTCGGCCCCTATGAGCCGGGCGCGCCCGTCTGCTATCTCGACGGCCCGGACGAGCAGTCGGAATACGAGCTGTTCCAGGAAGACCTGGAGCGGATCGCGCCGCATATCGAGACCGCGATCGCCCGCGTGCCGGCCTTCGGCGAGGTCGGGGTCAAGAAGGTCTATAACGGCGCCATCGCCTACACCCCGGACGGCAGCCCGATCATCGGCCCTGCCTGGGGCCTGAAGAACTTCTGGCTGAACGAAGGCCACAGCTTCGGCGTCACCGCCGCCGGCGGTGCCGGCTGGCAGCTGGCCGAATGGATCGTCGAGGGCGAGCCCTCGATCGACATGATGGGCGTCGACCCGCGCCGCTTCGGCCCCTACGCCTCGCGCGGCTACCTCAAGGCCAAGAACGAGGAGGCCTACCGCAACGTCTTCACCGTCCATTACCCGGACGAGGAGCGGGCGGAGGCGCGGCCGCTGAAGCGGGCGCCGTGCTACGACCGGATGAAGGCGCTCGGCGCCGTGTTCGGCACCGTCTATGGCTGGGAGCGGCCGAACTGGTTCGCGCCCGAGGGCTACAGCCTGAGCGAGGCGGAGCTAAACAAGCCCGACACGCTGGTCAACGAGAACCATGCCCCGGTGAAGCCGGGCGAGAAGATCCGCGAGAAGTGGAGCTTCCGCCGCTCCAACTACTTCGAATTCGTCGGCCGCGAGGCCCGGCATGTGCATGAGAAGGTCGGCCTGCTCGATATGTCGGCCTTCGCCAAATACACGGTCAGCGGGCCGGGCGCGGCCGCCTGGCTGGACGGCATCGTCGCCAACCGGGTGCCGAAGAAGCCGGGCCGCATGACCCTGGCCCATCTGCTGTCGAAGAACGGCGGCGTGCGGTCGGAGTTCACGATCTACTGCGAGGCGCCGAACCGCTACTACCTGGTCGGCGCCGGCGCCTATGAGCGGCACGACTTCGACACGCTGCAGAAGCTGCGGCCGCGCGACGGCTCGGTCGAGCTGCAGCGCATCACCACCCAGGCCGGCGTCTTCGTCCTGGCCGGCCCGAGCTCCCGCGCCCTGCTGCAGAAGCTGACCGACACCGACCTGTCGACCGCCGCCTTCCCCTGGCTGTCGGGCAAGCCGATCAATGTCGGCATCGCACAGGCCCAGGCCCTGCGCGTCAACTTCGTCGGCGAGCTGGGATGGGAGCTGCATCACCCGATCGAGATGCAGAACACCATCTTCGATCTGCTGATGGATGCCGGCCGCGAATTCGACCTCAAGCCCTTCGGCATCCGCACCATGGACTCGCTGCGGCTGGAGAAGTCCTACCGTCTGATCCCGCGCGAGCTGTCGATCGAGTATTCGGCGCTGGAATCGGGGTTAGACCGGTTCGTCCATCCGAACAAGGGCGAGTTTATCGGCCGCGACGCGCTGGTGGCCTGGCGCGAGCGCGGCTTCAAGAACCGCTTCGTGACGCTGGAGGTGCTCGACGTCACCGATGCCGATGCCCGCGGCAACGAGCCGATCACCAAGGGCGGGGAGCTGGTCGGCCGCTGCACCTCGGGCGGCTATGGCTGGCGCGTCGGCAAGTCGCTGGCGCTCGCCATGGTCCGGCCGGATCTCGGCGAGATCGGCACCGAGCTTGACGTCAGCATCCTCGGCAAGCCGCACCGCGCCATGGTGATCGAGGAATCGCCCTTCGATCCCAACAACGAGCGGCTGCGGGCCTGACCCGATGCCGGCCGGCGGATCAGGGGCGGAACGCTTCCAGGTCCAGCCGGCCGGCGCAGTCGGTCACCAGCAGGTGGCCGGGCGGCACCTGGTGCCAGTGGCCGAAATCGCCGTCCAGCGGCTCCGACACGATCAGCCGCTGGCCGTCATCGGCGCAGTAGAACAGCGAGGGCGGCGTCTCGTCCGTGGCGTAGCGCACGGTCCAGACGCTGCAGCCGTCGCTCAGCGCCGCGGTCATGCGGAACGGCTCGTCGATCGCCGCATCCGCCATGGCCTCGCCGATCGCCGCGGCGGTGCGGCGCAGCGCCCCGGCCGGATCGGTCTCCAGCCCGAAGCCGAACAGCGCCAGGAAGATCAGCTCGCTGTCAGTGGTGCCGCCGCGCCGGGCATACAGCTCGTCCGGGATCAGCGCGTCGAGCCGCCGCCGGATCCGGTCGTAGCCGCCGATCTGGCCGTTGTGCATGAACAGCCAGCGCCCCTGGCTGAAAGGGTGGCAGTTGGCCCGGCTGGTCGCTGTGCCGGTCGAGGCCCGGACATGGGCAAAGAACGTGCTGGCCCGGATCTGGTGCGCCAAGCTCTTCAGGTTCGGGTCGGCCCAGGCCGGCAGGATGTCGCGGTACAGTCCGGGTACCGGCCGCTCGCCGTACCAGCCGACGCCGAAGCCATCGCCATTGGTCGCTACCGCCGCCTTGCGGGCGCGCAGGCTCTGCGCGATCAGCGAGAATTCGGGCTCGAACAGCAGCGTCTCGAGGAAGATCGGGGCACCCGAATAGCTCAGCCAGCGGCACATGATCGCGTCGACTCGTCAAAATCCGCAGTTGAAGCGTGGGATACTCCGGCGCGAGGCCGGCGTCACGCCTGCTCGACATTCCGGCAACAGGTCGCGACGAATCATGTCGCGAAGCTGAAAACTTTCGATGTCATCCTCCAATTGGGGGATGCATAGTTTTGGATGTGAGAGCAGAGTTTGTTCGCGTGTGCGGCGAGCTTCCTGTGGGGGGACGGTTAGCGTGGGGTTCGACCAGGCGATTTCAGACCGGCAGCTTCGAACGGTCTATCGAATATGGGCGCGGCTCGCGGCGCGAGGGCGTCTCCCGGGTTGCGACGACATGATCTTCGCCAGCCTCAGCCGGTTGCCTCCGCCGATCCTGCTGTGGGCCTGGATGCCGTGCGAGGGAACGTTCCGCTTCGCTTTGGACGCCCAGGGTGCGGGGCTGCCGTCGGACCGGAATCTGCCCGGACGGCCGCTGGAGGAACTGTGCAGCGGCGAGCGCCACGACGCGATCCGGCGCGGGCTGATGTCGGTCCAGCTGTCCGAGCGGCCGATCTATGCCGAATTCGCGCTGTCC
This sequence comes from Inquilinus sp. YAF38, assembly GCF_052113205.1. Taxonomy (NCBI): domain Bacteria; kingdom Pseudomonadati; phylum Pseudomonadota; class Alphaproteobacteria; order Rhodospirillales; family Rhodospirillaceae; genus Inquilinus; species Inquilinus sp. YAF38. Next base: position 77,489 of record NZ_JBFRCU010000011.1, read on the forward strand.
GACGGCCTCGACAGCGTCCGCAAGCGGACCCTGCTGCTGCCGCTCTCCGACGCCACCGACGACCTCTCCTACGTGCTGATGCTGGTCGCCACGGTCTGGCCGGTGGACGCGTCGGTGCAGCAGCGGATCGATGGCTGCGCCGATGTCCGGGTGCATGTCCTCAGCCAGATCACCGACGAGGTGCCGGCCTATTGGGGCGACCCGCAGCCGGAGATCGACCCGGCCGAGTTCCAGTCGCTCCTGACCATCATCTGAGGGCCAGCGATCGTCCGGCGGACGGTATCGCATGGCGGGAGTCGGGGTATGTCGGCTCTTCTCGCTCGCGGCTGCACCACCAGGCGCCGACGGCGAGGCCGACGGAAGGGCCGATGACGGCCCAGAGGACCAGAAAAGCTGTCATCATCACATCACTCTCCCGCTCACCGTGACGGGTGAACATCGGGATCGGTTCCCGGCCATATCCGCCGATACCCAAGATATGGGCAGGCCGACGCCAAGGAACAATCACTGGGTTTCAGTGTCACCGGCCTGAACGTCGCAACGATCGGGCCGACGATAGTTGGTCGGATGCCGGCGGAAGCGGATGCGCGCCGCCAGCCTGGGCCGAAGTCACGTCCTGGTTTTGCGCCTCGGGTCAGGAGCCGGCAACATAACTTTCGTTAAGGTTGGGGAAAGGATCGCGACAATTGTCGGGGGCTGGCCGCCGACCAATATTAATCCGAATTAATGGCGTCGAAACAGCAGGTTAAAGGCCGGTACCCCATCTTCATCACCACACGCCGGCCAATCGCGTCGGCGCTTTGGACAGTGGTGGAGATGATGCAGATGAAGACCCCCCTCGGTTCCGACGATCGCGGCCCGCGGACCGGCCTCCGCCGGATGACGGCGGCGTTGCTGCTCGGCACCGCGTTGATCGGCGTGCCGGTCGGGGCCGTCCTGACCTTCGACCGTTCGGCCGTGGCCCAGAACCAGACTGAGGCGCCGACCTCGATCGTCCCGTCCGCCCCGGGTTCCTTCGCGGGCCTGGTGCGCCAGGTGACGCCGGCCGTGGTCAATGTCTCTACCACCGAGCATCCGTCGGCGTCGCAGCAGATGGCCGACCAGGATGAGGGCGGCCAGATGCAGCGGCAGTTCCCGCCCGGCTCGCCCTTCGACGACTTCTTCAAGCGCTTCTTCGACGAGCAGCAGCCGGGCCGCCGCGGGCCGCGTGGCGGCGGCGGTGGCGACGACGGCAACCAGATCATCCATGGCGCCGGCTCCGGCTTCATCATCGATCCGGCCGGCTACATCGTGACCAACAACCATGTGGTGAAAGACGCCGACAACATCACCGTCACCCTCAATGACGGCACCGAGATCCCGGCCAAGGTGATCGGCACCGACGAGAAGACGGACCTCGCTTTGCTCAAGATCGAGACCGACAAGAAGCTGACCGCGGTCGAATGGGGCGACAGCGACGCCGCCCAGGTCGGCGACTGGGTCGTGGCCGTCGGCAACCCGTTCGGCCTCGGCGGCAGCGTGACCGCCGGCATCGTCTCGGCCCGTGGCCGCGACCTGCATTCCGGCCCGTTCGACGACTTCCTGCAGATCGACGCGCCGATCAACCGCGGCAATTCGGGCGGCCCCAGCTTCGACACCAGCGGCAAGGTGATCGGCATCAACAGCGCGATCTACTCGCCGTCGGGCGGCTCGGTCGGCATCGGCTTCGCCATCCCGTCGAACCTGGCCAAGTCGGTGATCGCGCAGATCCGCGACCATGGCAGCGTCCAGCGCGGCTGGCTCGGCGTGCAGATCCAGTCGGTGACGCCGGAGATGGCCGAGGCGCTCGGCCTGGACAAGGCCAAGGGTGCCCTCGTCGCCGATGTCCAGGACGACAGCCCGGCGCTGAAGGCCGGCCTGCATCAGGGCGACGTGATCACCACCTATGACGGCAAGCCGGTGAACCAGCTGTCGGATCTCCCGCGTCTGGTTGCCGACACCGCCGCCGGCAAGACCGTGCCGGTCGAGGTGCTGCGCAACGGCAAGACCGAGACCGTCTCGGTCGAGATCGCCAAGCTGCCGGCCTCGCAGGAGAAGGTCGCCAGCGCCGACGAGAACGGCCCGGCGGTCGACGACCAGCTCGGCCTGTCGCTCTCGGCCCTGACGCCGAAGGTGCGCCGCGAATTCAGCGTGCCGGATGAGATCGAGGGCGTGCTGGTCACCGGCATCCGTGACGATGGCCCGGCGCGCGAGACCGGCGTCGGCCCCGGCGACGTCATCGTCCGGGTCGGCAGCGAGGCGGTGAAGACCCCGTCGGAAGTTGCCAAGCAGGTCAAGGCGGCCAAGGAAGCGGACCGCAACGCCGTGATGCTGCTGATCAATCACCAGGGCGACCAGCGCTTCGTCGCGCTGAAGTTGCCGAAGGCCTGATCCCCTCGGGCTTCTTCATTCCTCCCCTCGACTGGGCGCCGGATTCCCCTTTCCGGCGCCCGTTTTTTTTGCCTTCATCCCGGGCGTGCCTCCGAGGAGGCGACAACGGTGGAGTAGGCCCTTGGATCGGATCGAGACCCTGCTCGCGGCGATGACGCTCGACGAGAAGATCGGCCAGCTCACCATGATGTCCTCGACGCTGGCAGTGACCGGGCCGGTGCTGCCCGGCGACGTCACCGAGGGCATCCGCGCCGGCCGCATCGGCAGCCTGTTCAACCATTGGGGGCCTGAGCGGGTGCGCGAAACCCAACGCCTGGCAGTGGAGGAGTCGCGGTTGAAGATCCCGCTGTTCTTCGCCTTCGACGTGATCCACGGCCACCGCACCATCTTCCCGATCCCGCTGGCCGAGGCGGCGCTGTTCTCGCCCGAGCTATGGGAGCACACGGCACGGGAGGCGGCGATGGAGGCGGCGGAGGACGGGCTCGACCTGGTGTTCTCGCCGATGCTCGACATCGCCCGCGACCCGCGCTGGGGCCGCATCTCCGAAGGTCCGGGCGAAGACCCCTGGCTCGCCAGCCGCATCGCCGAGGCCAAGGTCCGCGGCTACCAGACCGCCGACCTCGCGGCGCCCGACGCGGTGGCGGCCTGCGCCAAGCACTACCTGGCCTATGGCGCCGCACTGGCGGGCCGCGACTACAACTCGGCCGACGTGTCGGACCGGGCGATCCGCGAGGTCTACCTGCCGCCCTTCGCCGCCGCCGTCGCCGCCGGGGCCGCCACGGTGATGCCGGCCTTCAACGACGTCGCCGGCGTGCCGATGACCGCCAATGTCCGCCTGCTGCGTGGCACGCTGCTGGGCGAGCTCGGCTTCGACGGCGCGGTGATCAGCGACTACAACGCGATCATGGAGCTGCTGAGCCATGGCGTGGCCGCCGACGCGGTCGAGGCCGCGGCGCTGGCGCTGAAGGCCGGAATCGACATGGACATGATGAGCGGCGCCTATGCCGCCGGCTTGCCGACGGCGCTGCAGCGCGGCCTGGTCACCCAGGACGAGATCGACGATGCGGTCCGCCGCGTCCTGCGGCTGAAGGAACGGCTCGGCCTGTTCGACGACCCGTAYCGCCGCGTCGTCGCCGTGCCCGACGCCTTCCACGCGGCGGAGCGGCGGCGCCTGGCGCGCGAGGCGGCGGCGAAGTCGATCGTGCTGCTGACCAACAAGGGCGCGCTGCCGCTGGCGCCGTCCGCCAGGCGCATCGCCGTGATCGGTCCGCTGGCCGAGGCGCGGTCGGAGATGCTCGRCTCCTGGGCCGGCGCCGGCCGGTGGGAGGAGGCGGTGACCATCCTCGAGGGCCTCAAGGCCGCGCTGCCGCAGGCCGAGATCGCCTATGTCCCCGGCACCGAGATCGAGACCGGCGGCGACGCCGGCATCGCCTCGGCAGTCGAAGCTGCGCGCGGCGCCGAGATCGTGCTGCTGTGCCTGGGCGAGGCCGCGATCATGAGCGGCGAGGCGGCGAGCCGGGCCCGGCCCGAGCTGCCGGGCCGCCAGCGCAACCTGGCCGAGGCGGTGCTCGACCTCGGCGTGCCGGTGGTGGCGCTGCTGACCTCCGGCCGGCCGCTGATGCTGCCCTGGCTGTTCGAGCGCGCGGCGGCGGTCGTCGCCACCTGGTTCCTCGGGCACGAGGCCGGCCATGCCGTGGCCGATGTGCTGACCGGCGCGGTCAACCTGTCCGGCCGGCTGCCGCTGACCTGGCCGCGCGATGTCGGCCAGGTGCCGATCTATTTCGGCGAGCGCAACACCGGCCGCCCGACCGACCCGGAGCAGCACTACACCAGCAAATACATCGACCTGCCGTCGACGCCGCAATTCCCCTTCGGCCACGGCCTGTCCTACAGCCGCTTCGACCTGGGTGACCTCCGCGTCTCGGCCCCGGTGCTGCACTCGGGTGAGACGCTGACCGTCGAGGTGGCGGTGACCAACACCGGATCGGTGCCGGGCGAGGAGACGGTGTTCCTGTTCACCCGCGATCCCGTCGCCAGCGTGGCCCGGCCGCTCCTGGAGCTGAAGGGCATGGCAAAGGCGGCGCTGGCGCCGGGCCAGAAGCAGGTGCTGCGCCTGCCGCTGCCGGCCGAGGCGCTGCAGTTCCCCGGCCTCGACCTGAAGCCGGTGCTGGAGGCGGGCGAGATCGAGATCCTGGTCGGCACCAGGGCCGAGCGCGAGGCGCTGCTGTCGGCAACGATCCGGGTCGAGGTATGAGCCTCCAAGCTGCGGCGGGTGGCCGGGCCGGAACCACCCCCTCACCCGAAATCGCTGCGCGATKTCGACCTCTCCCCAAGGAGAGGTATTGGGGCAGCGCTCTATTCCCTCTCCTTGGGGAGAGGGAGGGGCCCGGCCCGCTTGGGCCGGGAGGGTGAGGGGGCGGCCGTGCCGTGACGCCAGTGTCGGTCATGCGTCGGCCCGACCGGCCCGCATCGCCCCGCCATACATGCCGCTGCGTCGGAAATCCCGAGGCCCGATGCCGTAGAAGCGGCGGAACACCTTGGCGAAGTAGTTGGCATCGTCGAAGCCGCAGCGCTGGGCGATCACCTTGACCGGCGCCTCGTCGACATGCAGCAGCCGCGCCGCCTCCTCCATGCGCAGGCGCAGCAGGTAGCGGGCCGGCGTCGTGCCCTCATGCGCGGCGAAGACCCGGCTGAAATGATAGCGGCTGTAGCCGGCCGCCTTCGCCATGCGGGCGACGTCGATCCGCTCCGCCGGCTGGCCGGCGCATAGCGACACGGCCCGCTCCACCGCCGCCGGCCGGGGCGAATCCGCCGGCGCCTCGCCCCAGGGCAGCAACTCCTCGGCCAGCCCCATCGCCGCGGAGTAGGCGAGGGCGGAGGCACGGGCCGGGCTGGCGGCCTCTCCCTGCAGCGCCGCCAGGCAGAGGCCCGCCAGCCGCTCGACCGCGGCCTCCGGCAGCGTCACCACCGGGCCATGCGCGGCGATCACCTCGCGCCACACCCGCAGCACCTCGCGGCCATTCAGGCACAGCCAGAAGAACTCCCATTCCGGGTTGCGGCCCAGCCAGTAGCGGTTGTCCTGCGGGAAGCGCAGCAGCATGGTCTGGCCCGGCCGCAGCTCCCAGCGCTTGCGCTCGACCCGCAGATGGCCGCGGCCGTCGATGGTGTGCTGCAGCAGCACGAAGGGCGCGTCGCCGCGCCTCAGCCCGTGCCAGTCATAGCCGGGGTCGGTGCAGCGGTCGTAGCCGGCACTGGTGACCATGGCGTGCAGCCGGTAGCGATCCTTCGGGAACACCACCGAGACCCCGCCCGGGGCGCGGTCGCGCAGCGTCGGCAGCATGGAATGTCCCATGATCGCACGAAATTCCTCTTTCGCCGCTTTTCGCGGCCCCATAGACCATAGCACGAAATGGCTTGCCGAGGAGCCGATGGGCTCCGGGAGGATGCGATGAAGGTTGCCGTGATCGGCGCGGGCAGCGTCGGCTTCACCCGGAAGCTGGTGCGCGACATGCTGAAGGTGCCGGAGCTGCAGGACACCGAATTCGCGCTGCACGACATCAATGCCGACAACCTCGACATGGTGGCGCAGATCCTGCGTCGCGACATCGAGGCCAACCGGCTGCCGGCGCGGGTCACCACCTCCGTGGAGCGGCGCCGGGCGCTGGCAGGGGCGCGCTACATCATCAGCTGCGTCCGCATCGGGGGCTTAAGCGCCTTCGCCAGCGACATCGAGATCCCGCTGAAATACGGCGTCGACCAATGCGTCGGCGACACCATCTGCGCTGGCGGCATCCTGTACGGCCAGCGCAACATCCCGCAGATCCTCGATTTCTGCCGCGACATCCGGGCGGAGGCGGAGGAGGGGGCGTGGTTCTTGAACTACGCCAACCCGATGGCGATGAACACCTGGGCCGCGATCGAGCATGGCGGCGTCGCCAACACCATCGGCCTGTGCCACGGCGTGCAGCATGGCTGGCACCAGATCGCCGAGGTGCTGGGCGCCGAGGATCCGCACGAGGTCGATTACATCTGCGCCGGCATCAACCACCAGACCTGGTACACCGACATCCGCTTCCGTGGCCGGAAGATCGAGGCGGCGGAGCTGCTGGAGGCGTTCGAGCGCCACCCGCGCTACGGCCAGGAGGAGAAGGTTCGGATCGACGTGCTGCGCCGTTTCGGCTGCTATTCGACCGAGAGCAACGGCCATCTCAGCGAATACCTGCCCTGGTACCGGAAGCGGCCGGACGAGATCAACCGCTGGATCGACCTGTCGAACTGGATCAACGGCGAGACCGGCGGCTATCTGCGCCACTGCACCGAGCAGCGGAACTGGTTCGAGACCGACTTCCCGCGCTGGCTGTCCGAAGCCGGGGCGCCGCTGTCCGACTACCGCCGCTCCGACGAGCATGGCAGCTACATCATCGAGGCGCTGGAGACCGGCCGGRTCTATCGCGGCCATTTCAACCGGCGCAATGAGGGGCTGATCACGAACCTGCCGCAGGACTGCATCGTCGAGACGCCGGGCTTCGTCGACCGCTTCGGCCTGAACATGGCGGCGGGGCTGAAGCTGCCGCTGGGCTGCGCCGCCACCTGCAGCGCCTCGGTCAATGTCCAGCGCATGGCGGTACAGGCGGCGGTGACCGGCGACCTCGACCTGCTGCGTCTGGCTGTGCTGCACGACCCGCTGGTCGGCGCCGTCTGCAACCCGGACGAGGTCTGGCAGATGGTCGACGAGCTGCTGGTGGCCCAGGCCGAATGGCTGCCGCAATACGCCGATGCCGTCGATGGCGCGAAGCAGCGCCTGGCCCGCGGCGGCGTGGCGACGCGCGACTGGGGCGGCGCCGCCCGCCTGTCGGTGCGCAGCGTGGACGAACTGCGCGAGGCCCGGGCCCGTACCAAGGCCGACGCCGCGGAATAGCCGGGCGGCCAACGCCCGGCGGAGACCATCATCGAGGGGAGGCGACCATGAGATTGACCAAGATCGCACTGGTGCTGGCGGGGCTGCTGCTGACGCTGCCCGCCATGGCCGAGCCGGTGACCCTGCGCTTCTGGGTGGCCTGGGACCCGGCCCAGCCCGACGCCAAGGCGATGCAGGCGCAGATCGCCGCCTTCGAGCAGGCGCATCCGGACATTAAAATCGAGACCCAGAACATCGCCTTCAGCGCCCTGCACGACAAGCTGGTGACGGCGGTGGCCGGCGGCGACGCGCCCGACCTCAGCTGGGGCCTGCCGGAATGGTTCGGCGAGCTCTACCGCATGGGCGCGCTGCTCGACCTCACCCCCTACGCCGCCGACTGGCCGGGGCGCGAGGCGATCTATCCGAACGTGCTCGAGGCGCTGACCATTGACGGCAAGCTGATGGCGATGCCGCATTACCTCGGCATCCGGGCGCTGCTCTACCACGAGGAGACGCTGAAGAAGGCCGGGGTCGCGGCGCCGCCGAAGACCTGGGACGAGCTGATCGCGGCGGCCGCGAAGGTCAAGGCGGCCACCGGCCAGTACGGCTTCGGCATCGCCGGCACCGGGGTGCGGGCGCCGCAGGAGCTGATCATGTACCTGGCCCAGAACGACGTCGCCATCGCCCGGCGCCAGCCGGATGGCGGCTACAAGAACAGCTGGGCCGACGACCCGGCGGAGCTGGCGCGGGCCACCGAGGTCTTCGCCTTCTACCGCCGCCTGCTGGACGAGGGCGCCTTGCCGCCCGAAGCCGCCGGCTGGGGCTGGGAGGAGGAGGACAGCAACTTCGCCCTCGGCAAATACGCCATGGCGGTCGACGGCGCCTGGATGCAGTCGCGCGCCCAACAGAATCCCGAGGCCATGGCCGATGTGAAGGTGGCGCCGCCGCCGTACAAGCTGAAGCCGGCGACCTTCTTCGAGATCAACCCCTTCTTCCTCTACAAGGCGACCCAGCACCCGAAGGAGGTGTGGGCCTTCGCCGCCTTCATGACCGGCCGCGACTATCAGGCGGCGGGGCGGCCGACGACCTCGATCCGCCAGGACGTGGTCAGCCCCGGCGTCTGGGGCGAGGGTTTCTCCTCGCTGGCCTCGACCGGCGTGGTCTTTCCGCCGGTGGCGCTGGGCCAGATCACCCGGGCGATGGAGGAATCGATCGGCCGCGTGCTCTTGAAGAAGGAGGACCCGGCCGAGGTCGCCGCCTGGCTCGCCAAGCAGGTCAACCGCGCCCTGCGCCAGTCCGGCGAGCTGAGCTCGTCATAGGGCAGTCGCGGACCCTTCTGCCTGTCATCCTCGGGCTTGACCCGAGGATCCAGGGGCTTTCCAGAGCGGTTCTTGGTGGCCCCTGGATTGCCCGGTTAAGCCGGGCAATGACAGCAAGGACAAAAGCGACTTTGCATCCGCATCAAGGCCTGGGGAGGGTATCGGAAACATGAAGGCCGCCGCCGAAGCCCAGGCGCCGATCCTCCCGATCCGGGCCGCCCGCCGTCCGCCGACCCGCGCCGCCCGGATCCGGCGCACCGCGCTGGTGTTCCTGGCGCCGGCCGGGATCCTGGTCCTGGTGCTGGTCGCCTATCCGCTGCTGCGGGTGCTGTGGGACAGCCTGCGCTACGTCAACCTGGTCAACCCGTCCGTCACCGGCTTCGCCGGCTGGGACAACTACCGGACGGTGTGGGAGGACGGCGACTTCCTGCCGGCGCTCTGGAACACCGCGATCTGGACCGGGCTGTCGGTCGTGGGCGAATACGCGCTCGGCCTCGCCTCCGCCGTGGCGCTGGCCCAGCCGGTCAGGGCCCGGGCCATCTTCCGCGGCCTGATCATCATCCCCTGGGTGATCCCGATCGCCGTCGCCGGGCTGAACTGGACCTGGATGCTGACGCCGGATTACGGGATCCTGAACATCTGGATGGTGAAGCTCGGGCTGCTCGACGCGCCCTATCCCTGGCTCGGCCAGATGGACACGGCGCTCTTGACCGTCACCTTCGTCAACATCTGGCGCAGCTATCCGTTCTACACCCTCAGCCTGCTGGCCGCGCTGCAGGCGATCCCGCGTGAGCTGCACGAGGCCGCGGCGGTGGACGGGGCAGGGGCCTGGCGCCGCTTCCGGGTGATCACCCTGCCGCATCTGCGCACCGTGTCGCTGACCCTGATCTTCATCCACATCGTCTGGACCGCGATCAATTTCGACTTCATCTGGGTGATGACCCAGGGCGGCCCGCTGAACGCGTCGGAGACGCTGCCGATCATGATCTATCGCTACGCCATGCAGGATTTCGACGTCGGCGCCGCCTGCGCCGTGGCCTCGATGTCGATGGCGTTCCTGGCCAGCCTGTTCTTCGTCTATCACTACGGCGTCGCCCGGCGCCGGCGGGAGGGCTGAGCCATGGTCGTCGGCGCCTCCCAGCGGTCGCTGCGCGGCGTGCTGACCTACGGCACGCTGATGCTGTTCGCGGCCTACAGCCTGTTCCCCTTCCTGTGGATGATCGACACGGCCTTCAAGCCGGTGGCGGAGGTGCTCAGCGCCGACCCCAGCTTCTGGATCGCCAGCCCGACCCTGTCGAACTTCACCCGGGTGCTGCTGGACAGCGAGTTCCTGACCTATTTCCGCAACAGCCTGATCGTCGCCACCGGATCGACAATCCTGACCATCACCGTCTCGGTGTTCTGCAGCTATGCCCTCAGCCGCTGGGCCTATCTGTCGCTGTCGCGCCTGGTCGGCGGCGCGCTGCTGCTGTCGCAGATGATYCCSGGCGTGCTGCTGCTGGTGCCGCTCTATATCCTGATGCAGCGCCTCGGCCTGCTGTCGACCTATGCGGCGCTGATCATCGTCTACTGCACCTTCACCATCCCGCTCTGCACCTTCATGCTGAAGGGCTTCTTCGACGCCGTGCCGCGCGAGCTGGAGGACGCGTCGGAGATCGACGGCTGCTCCCGCACCGGTTTCATCCTGCGGGTGCTGCTGCCGGTCTCGGCGCCCGGCATCTTCGCCACCGCGGTCTTCGCCTTCGTCACCGCCTGGAACGAGTTCATGTTCGGCTATGTGCTGATCAACAGCGACGCGCGGCGGACGCTGACCCCCGGCATCATGCTGTTCAAGGGCTCGCATCTGACCGACTGGGGCGGGCTGATGGCCGCCTCGGTCCTCGCCGTGGTGCCGATCGCGCTCGGCTTCGTCTATCTCCAGCGCTTCCTGGTCGAGGGACTGTCGGCCGGGGCGGTGAAGGGATAGGGCCAAGTACCGGCGTCTCTGAATATTAACCCGTCATGGCGAGGCGCGCAGCGCCGTGGCCATCCAGGGCCAGTGCGAGCGGCGCTGGATGGCCACGCCCCTTCGGGGCTCGCCATGACGAGGGTCGAGAGTCCGATGAGAGTTGGTCGGTAGACGGTTTCCAGTTACGGAAACTGTTGTTGCTCCCATTATCGGCTTCAGATAGTTTCCTTCTGAGGAAACTATGGGAGCGGAACGATGGCCCTGACCCTGTACCTCCACCCGCTGGCGTCGTTCTGCCACAAGGTCCTGATCGCCTTCTACGAGAACGAGGTCGCGTTCGAGCCGGTGACGGTCGACCTGCAGGATCCGGGCGAGGCGGCAGCGCTGATGGCGAGATGGCCGGTCGGGAAGATCCCGGTCCTCCATGACACCGCGCGCGATCGTGTCGTCGCCGAGACCAGCATCATCATCGAATACGTCCAGCGGCACTATCCCGGGCCCGTGCCGATGCTGCCGGATGACGAGGAGCAGGCGCTCGACGCCCGGCTCTGGGACCGCGCCTTCGATCTCTACGTCGCCACGCCGATGCAGAAGATCGTCGTCGACCGGATCCGCCCCAAGGGCAGCCAGGATCCTTACGGCGTCGCCGAGGCGCGAGGGACGCTCGACACCGCCTACGCCATGATCGACGCGCAGCTGGCGGGGAAGGACTGGGCCGCCGGCGACCGCTTCACCATCGCCGATTGCGCCGCGTGCCCGGCCCTGTTCTACGCCTCGATCGTGTACCCCTTCGGCCCTGGGCACGCCAACCTCGCCGCTTATTTCGAGCGGTTGCTGGCGCGGCCGTCGATGCGGCGCACGCTGCGCGAGGCGCGACCCTTCTTCACGATGTTCCCCTATCGCGAGGCCATGCCGGACCGGTTCCTGCACGATTAGCCAGAGGTCCGAGCCGTGGAGCCGCAAGCCGTCGATCGCATCTTCGTCGCCCTGTCCGACCCGAACCGCCGGGGCATGGCCGAACGCCTGAGCCGCGGCCCGGCGACGGTCAAGCAGCTGGCCGATCCGGCGGGGATGCGGCTGCCCTCGGCGGTCAAGCACCTGCGGATCCTGGAGGACAGCGGCATCGTCGTGTCGCGCAAGGCCGGCCGCGCCCGCACCTACAGCCTGCAGCCCGCCGCCCTGACCGTGATCGCCGACTGGGTTCGCGATCGGGAGGCCGCCCTGCACGCCGCCTTCGACCGGCTGGAGGCGGCGATGCGCGAGATCCCGGAGGAGACACCGTGACCACCGTCGACCACCACACCTTCGTCGTCGAGCGCGAGCTGCCCGGCAGCCCGGCCCACGCCTTCCGCTTCTGGGCGGAGCCGGAACTCAAGCGGCGCTGGACCGACTGCCACCCCGACTGGGCGGTGCTCGAGGACCTGTTCGACTTCCGGGTCGGCGGCGTCGAGGCCAAGCATTGGCGGATGCCCGACGGGCAGGAGATGACCTTCCGGGCCCATTACCTCGACATCGTGGCCGGGCAGCGAATCCTCTACGCCTATGAGATGAGCTTCGGCGGCCAGCGCGTCTCGGCCTCGCTGGCGACTGTCGAACTGCTCCCCGCCGGTACCACGACCCGGATGCGGTTCACCGAGCAGGCGGCCTTCCTCGCCGGCGGCGACGGCGCCCGCCGCCAGCGCATCGGCGGCACCGAGGGCGTGTTCGACGGACTGGTCGAGATCATCCGGCAGGATCTCGCCGGCCAACGCTGACAGGATGTCGAGCCGGCGGCACAACCCCTTCCCGTCATGGCGAGGAGGCGAAGCCGACGTGGCCATCCAGCAGGCCGGGTGCGAGCGGCCCTGGATGGCCACGCCCCTGCGGGGCTCGCCATGACGGATCAATATTTGGGGCCGATGGCTCACGGGATCGCAGTGGGCGTTACCTCACGCCTTGCTGCTATCGGACGACCCGATCCGGCCTGAACTCATCCCGCTCCAGGCGTTCAGGACTGCGACGCGATCCGGCCCGTCGGGGCGGCGCCGTCCTGCGGCGCGTCCGGGTGTCCGGCCAGCACATGCGGGAAGCGCATCGCGACCTGCAGCCCGGGCGCGTTGTCGGCCAGGGTCAGCGTCGCCCGGTGCAGCCGCGCCACCGCCGAGACCAGGGACAGGCCGAGCCCGGCGCCGGGGGCGCTGCGGCTGGCGTCGAGGCGGACGAAGCGGTCCAGCACCCGGCCGCGCGCCTCCTCGGGGATGCCTGGGCCGCTGTCGCGGATCTCGAGCACCGCGCCGTCGCCGTCGCGCCGGACGGCGAGCCGGATCCGGCCGCCCTCCGGCGTGTATTTGATGGCATTGTCCAGCAGGTTGGCCACGGCCTGGGCCAGCAGGTGGCTGTTGCCGGGGACGGTCACGCCCGGCTCGATCGCGGTCGTCAGGGTCTGGCCCTTGTCCTCGGCCACCGGGCCGTACAGCTCGCCGGCATCGGCGGCTAGCGCCGACAGCTCGATCGGGCTGAACCGGTCGCGCACCGCCCCGGCCTCGGCCAATGCGATCTCCAGGAGCGCGTTGAAGGTGGCGAGGATGCCGTCGGCCTCGCGGATCGAATCCTCCATCGCCCGGCGGAAGCCGTCGGCGCCGGTCTCGCTCATCAGCGAGACCTCCATCCGGCTGCGCAGCCGCGAGATCGGGCTGCGCAGGTCGTGCGCGATGTTGTCGGCGACGCCGCGCATGCCGGTCATCAGCCCGTCGATCTGGTCCAGCATCGCGTTCAGGCTGGTGGCCAGGCGGTCGAACTCGTCGCGGTTGCCGCGCACCGGCATGCGCCGGGTCAGGTCGCCCTGCAGGATGTCCTCGGTGCCGCGGTTGATGCCCTCGATCCGGGCCAGCAGGCTGCGGCTCATCAGGATGCCGCCGGCGATGCCGAACACCGCGGTCAGGATCAGCCCGCCGATCAGCGCGTCGGTCATCAGCTTGGTGAAATCGGTGCGCTCGGTCATGTCGCGCCCGACCAGCAGATAGAAGCCGCCGGCCAGGGCGAAGGTGCGGGCCCGCGCCACCTGGGGCTTGGAATCGCCGCCGGCATCGGTCGCGACCAGGAAATCGACCGTGCTGTCGGAGGCGCTGCGCGCGATCGGCGGCCAGGACGACAGGTTGCCCTCGATCCGGTTGTAGTTGCGGTCGGCCAGCAGGTACAGGCCGCGCCGGCCGGGGGCGGCCTGGCTGCGCTCGCGGATGATGCGCATCAGGCCGACCAGGCCGAACTGGCGGTACTGCTCGGCCAGGCCGGTGATCTCGGCCTGGATGGTGTCGTCGGTCTGGGCGGCGATCACCCGCACCGTCTGCCAGTACACGAATCCCATCACCCCGGCGACGGACACCCCGAACACCAGCATGTAGATGATCGCATAGCGGAAGGTGGAGCTGCGGAGGACCCTAATCAGATGCACGGAGACAATATCCGGCGCCGCGCACGGTCTGCAGCAGCGGCGCGTCGAAGTCCCGGTCGATCTTCTGCCGCAGCCGGCTGATATGGACGTCGATCACGTTGGTCTGCGGATCGAAGTGATAGTTCCAGACATTCTCCAGCAGCATGGTCCGGGTGACGACCTGGCCGGAATGCCGCATCAGGTACTCCAGGATCTGGAACTCACGCTGCTGCAGGTCGATCTTGCGGCCGGACCGGGTGACGCTGCGCGACAGCAGGTCCATCTTCAGGTCGCCGATCTGCAGCTCGGTCTGCGCCGCCGCGGGCGTGGTGCCGCGGCGCAGCAGGGCCTCCAGCCGGGCCAGCAGCTCGGTGAAGGCGTAGGGCTTGGTCAGATAGTCGTCGCCGCCGGCGCGCAGGCCGCGGACCCGGTCGTCGACCTGGCCCATTGCGCTCAGGAACAAGACCGGGGTCTGGTTGCCGTTGCGCCGGATGGTCTCGACGATCAGCAGCCCGTCCATGCCCGGCAGCATGCGGTCGACGATCATCGCGTCATAGGTCTCGCTGGTCGCCAGGAACAGGCCCTGCGGCCCGTCCGGCGCATGGTCCACGACGAATCCGCTCTCGCGCAGACCCTTGGTCAGGTATTGCGCGGCCTGGGCGTCGTCTTCGATCACGAGGATTCGCATGGTCCGAACCTTACGACGAGGCGGGGCGGTTCGGAAATGACAAGCGTGTCATGGCCGGCCCATGCCCCGGTTAGATTTTGGCGTTCGGGCGGGTCAGGATGTACAGGATCAGGATCGCGAAGAAGGCGGCGACGATCCCGACCACCAGATGCGAATGCACGGTGAACGCCAGGATCGCCAGGCTGACGGCCAGGCTGGCCACCGCCAGCAGCTTGGCCCAGGCTGGGATCGCGCCGTGCCGCTCCCAGGCCTGCAGCGGCGGGCCGAAGCGGCGATGGGTCAGCAGCCAATTGTGCAGCCGCGGCGAGGACCGAGCGAAGGCCCACAGCGCCAGGATCATGAAGATCGTGGTCGGCCACAGCGGCACGAACACTCCGATGATGCCGGCGATCACGCACAGCGTGCCGAACAGCTGCAGCACCAACCGCAGCGTGGTCGGGCCTAGGCCTCCGATCCGGTTGAGGTCAAACCGCGGCATGGCGCTTCGCCCGCCCCGGCAGCGCGGCATCCAGGATCTCGGCCGGAACGCCCTGCACCGCGATCCGCCCCTCGGCCATCAGCACGGCGCTGTCGGCCAGGCGCAGCAGCGCCGGGCGGTGGGTGATCACCAGCGTGGTGCGGCCGGCGGTCAGCCGCTCCAGCGCCTCGATCACCTGCGCCTCGGTGTCGGCGTCGAGGCCCTCGGTCGGTTCGTCCAGCACCAGGATCGGCGCGTCCTTCAGGATGCAGCGGGCCAGGGCGATGCGCCGGGCCTGGCCGCCGGAGACCTGGACCCCGGCCTCACCGACCCAGGTGTCCAGGCCGCGCGGCAGGGACTCAACCCAGGCCGAGAGGCCGGCGGCGTCGACCGCTGCGGCCAGCCGGTCGTCGCCGGCCTTGGGATCGCCGATCAGCAGGTTGTCGCGGATCGTCCCGGCGAAGATCTGGCTGCGCTGGGAGAGGTAGGCGACGCGGCGCCAGATCTCGGCCTGCGGCAGGCGGCGCAGCTCGACGCCGCCCAGGGTGATGGTGCCGGCATCCTGGTCGCGGAAGCGCAGGATCAGGGCGGCCAGCGTGCTCTTGCCACTGCCGCTGGGGCCGACCAGGGCGATCCGCCCTCCCTCCGGCACCTCCAGGTCGATGTCGTGCAGCGCCGGCCGGTCGCCGGCGCGGTAGCGGTAGGACACGCCGGACAGGACGATGCTGTTACCGGCCGGGGCAGGGGCCGGCGTCTCCGGGTCGCGCACCAGCGGCGCCAGCCTGGCGAAGTCGAGCAGCCGGCGGGCGGCGGCGCGGGTGCGGCCGAGATTCTGGAAGGCCAGGGGCAGCGGCACCAGCGCGTCGAACAGCGCCAGCGCGCCCAGCATCATCAGCGCCACCGCCGGCCCCGGCAGCACCCCGGCGGCGACACCGGCCACGCCGAGCGCCAGGATCGCCGCTGCCGCCAGTTGCCCGGCCAGGCCGGACAGCGCGGTGGAGACGCCGGACAGCCGGGCCATGTGCCGCTGCGCCGCCATCAGCGTCTCGTTCTCCGCCAGCACCGCGTCGGTGTGGCGGCTGTCCGCCTGGTAGACCTTCAGCTCGGCCAGACCCTGCACGCCCTCGACGATGCGGGTGCGCAGCCCCGCCGTGGCCAGTGCGATCGCGCGGCCCACCGGGGCGCCGATCCGCTGCATCGCCCAGGGCAGGGCGATGCCGACCAGCAGCGCCAGCGCGACCACGATCGCCGCCGCGGCCGGATCCAGCCACAGCAGCACGCCGCCGACCAGCAGCACCGCGAGCACCGCGACCACGGCGGGCACGATCACGCGCAGATAGACGGCGTCGAGGGCATCGACGTCGGCGGTCATGCGGTTCAGCAGGTCGCCGCCGCGCTGCTCCTCCAGCCGCGCCGGGGCCAGCGGGATGGCGGCGCGGAACAGCCAGACCCGCAGGCCCGCCAGGAAGCGGAAGGTGGCGTCATGCGTCACCAGCCGCTCGGCATAGCGCGACCCGGTGCGCAGCACGGCCAGGCCGCGGATGCCGGCCGAGGGGCTGGCGAAGTTGAAGGCGGCGGCGGTCGCGMCCGCCGCGCCGGCCACGGCCGAGGCGGCGATGAACCAGCCGGACAGCACCAGCAGGCCCAGCCCGGACAGGGCGGTGACGATGGCGAGCAGCAGGCCGAACGCCATCTTCCGCCGCTGCGGCCGCGCCAGGCGCAGGATGGCGAGCAGGGGGCGGTCGCGACGGTCCATCACGCGGCCTCCGCCTGCACCCGACCCTGGTCGAGCAGGATCCGGCGGTCAGCGATCGCCATCGCCGCCGGGCTGTGGGTCGCGACCACCACGGTGCGGCCGCGGGCCAGGCGGCGGATCGACTCCAGGATCTCGGCCTCGGTGTCGCGGTCTAGCGACGCGGTCGGCTCGTCCAGCAGCACCAGCGGCGCATCCTTCAGGAAGGCGCGGGCCAGGGCGACGCGCTGGGCCTGGCCGCCGGACAGGCCGATGCCGCGCTCGCCGACCGGCGTGTCCAGCCCGTGCGGCAGCGCCGCCGCGAACTCCGTCACCCGCGCCTCGGCCGCGGCGTGGTCGACCGCCGCGTCGTCAGCCTCCGGCCGCCCCAGCCGGATGTTGTCGCGCAGCGTGCCGTGGAACAGCACCGGTGCCTGGCCGATCCAGGCGATGCGGCGGCGCAGCTCCTCGGGGTCGATGTCGGCCAGGTCGACGCCGTTGACCAGCACCCGGCCGGCATCCGGCCGGCGGAAGCCCAGCAGCAGCGACAGCAGGGTCGACTTGCCGGCGCCGCTCATCCCCACCAGGGCGATGTGGTCGCCGGGCGCGATCCGCAGGCTGACCCCGCGCACGGCGCTGCGGGTGCCGCCGTCGAAGGCGACCGAGACAGTCTCGAACACGATCTCGAGCTCGCCCTCCGGCATCGGCTGGACGCCGGCAGGGGCGTCGGCCGGCGTGTCCAGCACCTCGGCCAGGCCCTCGGCGGCGCCGATCGCGGCCACCCGGTCGTGGTAATAGGCAGCCAGCAGCCGCAGCGGCTGGAAGAAGTCGGGCGCCATCAGCAGCACGAACAGGCCGCTGAACAGGGTCAGGTTCGGCGCCGTGCCCCAGCCGATATGGCCGAGCAGGCCCAGGCCGACATAGGTGGCGACGACGGCGACCGCGACCGAGGCGAAGAACTCCAGGCTGGCCGAGGACAGGAAGGCGATGCGCAGCACCCGCATGGTGCGGTCGCGGAAGGCGTCGGCGGCCAGGGCGATGCCCTCGACCTCCGCCTCGGCCCGGCCGAACAGCCGCAGCGTCGCCAGCCCCTGCAGCCGGTCGAGGAAATAGGCGCTCATCCGCGCCAGGGTGCGGAACTGCTTGCGGCTCTCATCCGCCGCCTTCATGCCGATCAGCGCCATCATCAGCGGCACGAACGGCCCGGCGACGGTCAGGATCACGCCGGACACCCAGTCGATCGGGTAGACCGCGGCCAGGATCAGGATCGGCAGGACCATCGCCACCCGGCTCTGCGGCAGAAAGCGGGCGTAGTAGCCGTCCAGCGCTTCGATTCGTTCGATCAGCGTGACCGCCAGGTCGCCGGTCTGCCGCTCCGCCCGCCAGGCGGGGCCCAGGGTGTGGACGCGATCCAGGATCTGCCGCCGCAGCCGGGTTTTCACCTGGGTCGCCGCCACCGCGCCCAGCGCCTCCCAGGTCCAGGCGGCGCCGGCCCGCAGCAGGGCTGCGGCCAGGAGGCCGGCGAAGAGCGGCCAGAGGTCGGACAGCGCCGCGCCCTCCAACACCGCGCGCTGCAGGATCCAGGCGATCAGCCCGGCCTGGGCGACGCCGCACAGGCCCTGGGCGATGCCGGCCGCCGCGGTCAGGCCGATCGGCCGGCGCGCCAGCCCGGCCTGCCGCTTCAGCCAGCGGCCGGCGGCGCGGTGATCGATCGGGCCGGACGAAGCTGATCGGGGCGAGGTAGGGGCCAAGGGGTCGGTGCTCCAGTGACTGCCAAGGGCGAGGTAAGGTGCCAGCCCGGACCGGTCAACGGCACGAAGTGAAGCAGCTGTTTCGCGCCGAGGCCGTGGAATTGCCCTCAGACCATAGCGTCATCCGGATCGTCCTCCCCCTGTTCCTTCGGCCGAGACCCGGCCGAAGTTTCATCTGCAACGCTTCGACGCGCCCTTACGCCCGGCTCTTCGCCGCGATCTCGTAGACGTCGCGCGACAGGTCGGGCGCCGCCAGGATCCGGTCCAGCTCGGCCTGCATCGCCGCCCGCCGGCCGGGCTCGTGCCGCTGCCAGCGGCCGAGCGGCACCAGGATGCGCGCCGCCAGCTGCGGGTTCGGCCCGTTCAGCGCCAGCACCTGGTCGGCCAGGAAGGCGTAGCCGGAGCCGTCCGCCGCGTGGAAATGCAGCGGGTTGCCCATCGCCAGGTTGGAGATTAGCGCCCGCGCCCGGTTCGGGTTGCGCAGGGTGAAGGCCGGGTGCCGGGTCAGCGCCTTGATCGCGTCCAGCGTGCCGGGCAGGGCGGAGGTCGCCTGCAGCGCGAACCACTTGTCGACCACCAGCGGCTCGTCCTGCCATTTGGCGTAGAACGCCTCCAGCGCCTGCGCCCGCTCCGGGATGTCGCGGTCACGCAGCACGGTCAGCGCCGCCAGCACGTCGGTCATGGTGCCGCCGCTCCGGGCCTGGGCCAGAACCAGCCCGGTCGCCTCGGCGTCGCCCGGCAGCAGGCCGAGATACCCCAGGCAGGCATTCTTCAGCGCCCGCCGGCCGACCGCGGCGGCGGAGACGTCGAACGGCCCCTGGTCGTCATTGGCGCGATACAGCGCCCGCAGCCGGTCGCGCAGCGCCGTGGCGATGACCAGCCGTGCCGCCTCGCGCACCGCATGGATGCCCTCGACGTCGATCAGCGCCATCTGGTCGGCGAGGAAGGATTCGCTCGGCAGCGCCATCGCCTCGGCGATGAAGGCGGCGTCGAGTGCCGGGTCGTCCAGCAGCCGGCCGACGGCGGCGACGAAATCCGGGTCCAGCCGCCATTCGCGCCCGGCCTTGCGGGCGGCAACCCCCTCCAGCAGCAGCTGCGTCGCCAGCTGCTGGCCGGCCTCCCAGCGGTTGAACGGGTCGCTGTCATGGGCGAACAGGAAGGCCAGCCGCTCGCGCGGCTGCGACGCCAGCTTGATCGGGGCGGAGAAACCGCGGAACAGTGACGGCACCGGCCGCACGGCCAGCCCCTCGAAGACGAAGCGCTGGCGCGCCTCTGTCAGCGACAGGATCCGCGTGCCGGGCGCGGCCTCGGCCTCGCCCGCCAGCCGTACCGGCAGGTCGCGGCCCTGCGCATCGAGCAGGCCGAGCGCGACCGGGATGTGCAGCGGCTGTTTGTCCGCCTGGCCCGGCGTCGGCGCGGTCGACTGCGCCAGGGTCAGGCTGTAGCGGCCGTCGGCCCATTCCTCCTCGACCGCGATCTCGGGCGTGCCCGCCTGGGAGTACCAGCGGCGGAACAGTTTCAGATCGACGCCGCTCGCATCTTCCATCGCCGCGACGAAGTTCTCGCAGGTCGCGGCCTCGCCGTCATGGCGCTCGACATAGAGGTCGATGCCCTCCCGGTAGCGCTCCGGCCCGAGCAGGGTGTGGATCATGCGGATGACCTCCGCACCCTTCTCATAGACCGTCGGCGTGTAGAAGTTGTTGATCTCGATATAGCTTTCCGGCCGGATCGGATGGGCGATCGGGCCGGCATCCTCCGGGAATTGGATGGCGCGCAGGCGCCGGACATCGCCGATGCGCTGCACCGGCCGGCTGTTCGTGTCGGCCGAGAACTCCTGGTCACGGAAGACGGTCAGGCCTTCCTTCAGCGACAGCTGGAACCAGTCGCGGCAGGTGATGCGGTTGCCGGTCCAGTTGTGGAAATACTCATGCGCCACCACGGATTCGACGCGCTGGAAGTCGCCGTCGGTCGCGGTCTCGCGGCTGGCCAGGACCAGGGCCGTGTTGAAGATGTTCAGGCCCTTGTTCTCCATCGCCCCCATGTTGAAGTCGGACACGGCGACGATCATGAACAGGTCGAGGTCGTATTCGAAGCCGTAGGCCTGCTCGTCCCAGGCCATCGACGCCTTCAACGACCGCATGGCGTGGCCGACCTTGGTCTCGTCGCCCTTGCGGGTGAAGATCTTGAGGTCGATCGGCCGGCCGGACCGGGTGGTGAAGCTGTCCTCGACCGCCACCAGGTCGCCGGCCACCAGGGCGAACAGGTAGGACGGCTTGGGGAAGGGGTCCTCCCACTTCGCCCAGTGCCGGCCGCCCTCGGCCTCGCCGGAGCCGACCGGGTTGCCGTTGGACAGCAGCACCGGGACCTTGGCCTTGTCGGCGACGATGGTGGTGGTGTAGCGGGCCAGCACGTCCGGCCGGTCGAGATAATAGGTGATGTGGCGGAAGCCCTCGGCCTCGCACTGGGTGCAGAAATTGCCGCCGGAGGTGTAGAGCCCCTGCAGCGAGGTGTTGTTCTGCGGCTCGATCTCGGTGGTGATCTCGAGGGTGAAAGACCCGGGCAGGCCGGGCAGGGTCAGGTGCTCGGCATCGACCGAGTAGCGGTTGTCGCCCAGCGCCTCGCCGTCCAGGGCGACGCCGGTCAGCCTCAGGCCCTGGCCGTCCAGCACCAGCGGCGCCGCGGGATCGGAGGTCGCCGGGTTGCGCCGCATGGTCAGGCGCGACGTTACCGTCGCCCCGTCCTCGCGCAGGTCGAAATGCAGGTCGACCGTGTCGATCAGGAAGTCGGGCAGGCGGTAGTCGGCGAGGCGGACGGTGCGCGGGGCGCTGGTGGAATCGGTCATCGGATCTCGGCCGCTGGAGGAGTTGTTATCTCCTGTCTAGACCAGCGCGGCCGGCGGTGGAATGGGGGAGCGGTCGGGACGCCGCCGCCGCGCGGTCCGCCTGCCTGAAGACGGTGCCTGGCGCGTCGCACCAAAAAGGGCAGGGATCAGGTCTCGCTACCCTCGGCCAGTTCGGCCTCCCAGTTGGCACCGCCATAGAACAAGCGGAAAATCACCACGTCGTCGGCTTCCACAGCAAAGGCCACGGTCACGCGGCGCTCGAAGCCGACGATGCGAAGCCCAGGCCGCAGATCGTTCCGGAGGGTGCCGCGTTTCGAGGCATAGTCAAAACCACGACAATAGGTCTCGATACGCTCGATATAGCGCATGGCCGTGACGGGGCCCGCGGCGTGATCGATGGTATCGTATATCCATCGCAGGTCCGCCTGCGCTTCCGGCAACAGAACGACGCGGCGACGCTTCACGCCTCCCCCTTGAGGCGGGCGGCGTGATGCGCGCGGATACTGTCGAACACATTGTCGATCGGGATGACTCTGGAAGGGTCCTCCTTCCAGGCGTCGTAGGTCGGCGCCACTTCCTCCCGCAGCCAGCGCTCCACGGCGGCATCGCGTTCCTGGAGCGCACGCAGGCCTGCACGGATCACTTCACTGCTGGTGGCATAGGCGCCCGAAGCAACGAGCTGGTCGATGAAGGCGGCCTGCTCGGCCGGCAGGCTGAAGGTGCGTTTTTCGGTGGCGGACATGCGGCCTCCTCGAGACATCCGGTATGATATTATCATACCGACGCCCTCGCCCGGCTGTCTATCCGAAGAACCCCGTTCGATGCACCACCGCGGCCGAGACTCCGCGCACCAGGCCGTACAACTGCCGCATCGGGCGGAAGATGCGCTCGTTCTCGAACTGATAGTTCTGGCTCTCGTCCGAGCTGTAGCTCGCGGCCTCGCCGAAATCAGCCACGGCGATGGTGTCCTCGGTCAGCGGGAAGATCTCCTCCAGCGACGTCACCGCCGGCAGCACGTCGAGATGCAGGATGCGGGCGATCACCTGCTTCACGGTGAGGTTGTGCCGGCTGGAGAATTCCGGGATCCGCATCGCCAGCAGGAAGATCTCCTGGATCAGGGCCAGCCGCACCGCGTGCAGCACGGCCAGCGCGTCGCGGCTGGCCGGGTCGACATGCGGCGCCTCGTCGGCCACGCTCGCCAGCCCCTCGCGCAACAGGATGAAATCCTTGTGCAGGGCGCGGAACACGCGGCTCTGCCGCTCATAAACCGGCATCGGCTCGAGATGGCCGGACAGCGCCACCATCCGGTCCGCCAGCTCGCGGTCGCCGGTGGCGGCGGCGCGGATGATCCAGGAGCCGGGGTCGAGCGCGTCGATATAGGACCGCATCGCCGCCGGGTTGCTGGCCGAGGCGCCGTAGGTGACGATGCCGATCAACTGCCGGAACCGCGGCGAGGCGGCGTAGAGCTCGCGGAACCGCTCCGGGTCCTTGGCGATGGCGGCACCGGCGCCGCCGACGCTGTTGGCCAAGAGGCCGAGCTGCATCAGGATCGCGTTGTGTGGGATGGCGCGCAGCTGCGACGGCATGGCGTGGTCCAGCTCGCTCGGGTCCTCGTGCTGCCGCTTGGTGGCGCGGCTGCCGGACGGGAACAGCAGGTTCGGACCCAGCGCCTGCAGCAGCACGCCGTAGTCGCGGCTCTGCATCAGCCGGACCTGGAACTCCTTCACCGTGGTGAAGAACTCGCGGATGTAGGAGGCCTCGTCGTAGAACGGGTCGTCCGCCATCTTGCCGTCCTGGGTGCCGTCGACCTCGGCCAGGATGTGCTCGAGGATGCGGGTGACGACGGCATAGGCCATGTCGGGATGGGCGAAGTACAGGTAGCCGTCGCCGCCCTGGAAGCTGACCTCCTGCTTGAAGCCGACGCCCTGGCTGGCCATGAAGGTCCGGGTCGCCGGCGGGTCGACATAGGACAGCCGGTCGGCTATGCCGCCCGGATGGCAGCCGCGGCCGATCGACTCGCCATGGGTGTCGAAGATCAGCAGCTGCACGTCCGGCAGGCCGGCCTTGGCGATCACCCGGATGAGCCGGAGGCGCAGCCGCTCGATCGAGGCGCCGGCCGGGGTCTGGCCGAGATAGCGCCCGGCGTCGGAATAGCCGGTCTGGACGCAGACGCGGCCGCGGCGTTGGACATAGGCGCGGTAATGCGGGTTCTCCAGCAGTTGCTCGATGATCCGGCTGCCGTTCTCCAGCGCCTTCTCGGTCTCGAACAGCGGCGAGATGTCGACCATGCCGTCGACCCCGAACAGGCGGGCGTAATAGAGCGCGGTCAGGCAGGTCAGGGCGCTCTCGCTCTCGGCGATCAGGAAGCGGATCGGCGCCGAGCGGTCATTGTATTTCAGCATCTGCGCCAGCAGCATGAACAGGCGCTTGACCGAGGTGCGCTCCGACAGCAGCGAGCCGAAATTGACCGTCACCGGCTCGACCGCGTCGAGCAGGGCGTTCAGCCGGTCGAGATAGGATTGGCGGTAGCGCGGGTCGTTCGGGTCGGACACCATGCCGACCGCCTTGCGGATGGCATTGTGCACCTGGGTGGCGTTGATCCGCACATGGGTGTGTGCGGCGCCCAGCCCGTGTGTCGCCAGCTCGGCCCGCAGCAGGCAGAAGCGGCGCGACAGGTCGGGGTCGTCGGTGCGCTCCAAGGCGCGGTCGACGATCGCGATCAGACTGGCGGATTCGGTCAGGCGCAGCGCCTGGCCGGCATGGATGCGTTGGCTGATGACGCGGATCTGCTCGCGCCCGGCGGCGGAGCCGGGATCGGCCACTGCGAAGGCGGCGACCTCGTCCCCGATCTGGGCGATGGCCAGCGCCACCCGGCTCTCCAGCAGGTCCAGCGTCTCCAGCAGGTCGGCGGCGCCGCGCGGCACCCCGGACCGGATCGCCCGCACCTCGAACAGGTAGTGGTCCAGCTGCACCGCCTGGACCAGCAGGCGCTTGTGCAGCGTGTCGGTCCAGCGGATGTCGGAGCGGCCGTCGAGGTCGTAGCCGACCCAGGAGGCCAGGGTGACCAGTCGCGGCGTCAGGCTGCGCCAGTCCTCCGGATAGGCGTCGCGGGCGACGTCCAGCAGGATGCCCCAGGCCCGGCCAAGGGCGGCGCGGGCATTGGCGATGGCGTCGAGCGACAGCGCATGCTCGCGCGCCAGGCTCAGATCCTCGTCCGGCCGGTGCTCGGCCGCGGCGGCGCGGGCCAGCAGGGCGGCCCGGGCGTCCTCGGTCAGGGGCGTGCCATCGGCGCTGCGGCCGACCGCCAGCACCGCCAGGTCGGCCATCAGGGCGCCGGACAAGTTGAAGGTCGGATGGGCGGTGAAGACGGCGCCGAAGGCCTCGCTCTCGACCCGGCGGCGGAAGGCGGCGAAGGGCGCGGTGTTGCCCGCCTCATCCTGTGTCAGGTGCTGGAACAGGGCGCGCAGCGTCGCATCATTGGCCTCGGGCTCGGTCTCGCCGAGATAGCGGCCGAGCCGGGCGGCGCGGTGGCTGAAGCCCTCGACCGTCAGATGGCCGATCAGCTCCTCGATGTCGCGATAGCCCAGCTTACCGTCGGCCAGGCGGCGCGACAGCTCCAGGGCCAGATGCTGGATCGGGTTGGCGAAGGGATCCTCGCGCTGGGACTTCTCGTAGCGCTTCAGCAGCTGGGTCAGCTCGCGGGCGAGGGGCAGGTCCTCCGGCCGAGGCGTGGCTGGGCGCGTATCCGGCATGGTGCATCCCCGTGCGGCAGCCGCGATGCTGCAACTGCGTGAAGCATCCATGTTGCGCTGCGAAGGGCTTGTCAATCGCTTTGGCGAAGGATATCGGCCGACCGGCGACAGATTCGAAAGTCGTCAGCTCTCGTCGAAAAATCGGCATTGCTGCCGAATCAACATAATTCAATACGTTGCGGCTGGATCCTGAAGCACAAAAAGAAGTGGCCCCGACGCGGGGGGAAGCGTCGGGGCCGTTCTTAAGCCTGGGTCCGATCCGCTCGGAGGGGAGGGAGCGTCCGGCCCGGCTGACGGCTAAATCGATCCCATCGGAGGATCTTGGTGATGGTCGGGGGGACGAACCATCACCGGCCGCAGTATGGATTTGGGGGCGAATTCGGAATTGTCAAGCAATCGAAGGCCGGGTTGAGGGCTGCGGCGGGCCGTCGCAACGCATGGCTTCAATGCGCATCTGCATGGTCCCGGGCAGGCCCGCGGTCGAGCAGGTCGTAGCCCCGTTTCAGCGCCGCGCCGGCGCCGAGGACGCTGACGATGAACACGCCCAGCCCGACCCGGTACAGTTCGGGCGATGTTGCCGCGATCAGCCCGATTATGGCCAGGAGCCCCAGCAGGAAGGTCACCACGAAGCAGGACTCCGGCTCGCTCGGCAGGAAGGCGCGGCTCGGCCGGTCCTCGCGGGCATCGAAATGCTGCTTGAGCAGCAGCATGACCACGCCGATGCAGGCGACGAACAGGGCGATGCCCAGCACATACAGGTCGTCACTCTGCGCCCGGGCGGCGCTGACCAACCCGAGCAGGGCGATGATGGCGGCCGCGGCGGCCGCGTTCAGGCGTCTCATGATCCGTGTGGTCCGATCGTCTCGCGAAACCCGCGCCACTATCGATATGGGCCGACCGCACCGCAAGATCGACGGCAGGGAAGCGACAAAAAAACTCCCCGCGAGGGGAGGTTCGGGTCAGACAACCCTCGCCGTCATTGCGAGGAGGCGAAGCCGACGAAGCAATCCAGGGGCCACGCCAAGCGGCCCTGGATTGCTTCGCTGCGCTCGCAATGACGGTTTATTTCAGAGACTTACACGCCGATCTTGCCGCCGCCCTGCTTGGTGATCACCACCACCGAGGGGCGCGGCGGCATGCCGTCCTGGAAGTCGGGCCAGCGGGTCGAGGGGTCGGCGAAGGTGCTGGGGCGGCCGAATTCCGGCCATTCCTTGCCGCCTTCGCCGGGATGCTGCACTGCCACGAAGAAGGTGGTCAGGTCCGGGGTGATCTTCGGGCCGCACATCTCGGCGCCGACCGGGACCCGGAAGAACAGCTTGCCGGTGCCGCGGGCCTCGCCCTCGGTCTCAAGCCCCCAGATACCGTCCGCGCGGCCGCTGTATTTGTAGTTGTTGCCGTCGGTGGCGACCCACAGCCGGCCGTCGGCGTCGATCTCGCAATTGTCGGGCGACCCGAACCAGCCGTTCTTGCTGGTGCCGGGATGGAAGGTGGCGCCGACCGCGGCCACGGACGGGTCGCCGCATTTCACCAGCAAGTCCCAGGCGGCGGCGGTGGCGGTGTGGTCGCCATCGGCCGGGGTGATCTCGACGATGTGGCCGAACCTGTTCTCCGGCCGCGGGTTGGCGGCGTCGACCTGCTCGGCCTTGCGCTTGTCGTTGTTGGTCAGGATGACATAGACCTTGCCGTTGACCGGGTTCGGCTGCACGTCCTCCGGCCGGTCCATCTTGGTGGCGCCCAGCAGGTCGGCGGCGCGGCGGGTCTCGATCAGCACGTCGGCCTGGCTGTTGAAGCCGTTCGCTTCGGTCAGCGGGCCCTGGCCGAACACCACCGGCATCCAGGCGACCTTGCCGCCGGCGTCGAACCTGGCGACGTAGAGCGTGCCCTGGTCCAGCAGGTCCATGTTCGCCTTGCGGTCGTTCGCATTGAACGTGCCGGCGGTGACGAACTTGTACAGGTAGTCGAAGCGCTGATCGTCGCCCATGTAGACGACCACGCGGCCGTCCTTGGCGACGATGCTCTCGGCGCCCTCATGCTTGAAGCGGCCCAGCGCGGTGCGCTTCTTCGGGGTCGAGGTCGGGTCGGTCGGGTCGATCTCGACGACCCAGCCGAAGCGGTTGGCCTCATTCGGCTCCTTGGTCACGTCGAACCGGTCGTGGTGCAGGCTCCAGCCGTACTCCGCCTCGCCCATGCCGTAGCGCTTGTAGTTGCGCGCCTCCGGATGGTCGTCCTTCAGCTCGCCGCCGAAATAGCCGTTGAAGTTCTCCTCGGCGTGCACCGTGGTGCCCCAGGGGGTGGTGCCGCCGGCGCAGTTGTTGATGGTGCCGATCACCTTGGTTCCGGTCGGGTCGGCCTTGGTCTTTAGGCGGTCATGGCCGGCGGCCGGGCCGGTGACCAGGAACTCGGTCGAGCGCGCGGTGATGCGGCGGCCATAGGCGCTGTCGGGCACCACGGCCCATTTGCCGTCGGCGCCGCGCTTGATCTCGATCACCGACTGGCCGTGCGCCGCCATCTCGATGTCGACCTGCTCCTTGCTCTGCTGCGCCAGCTCGAACTCGCCCTTCGCGTCGACGAGGCCGGGGAACATGATCGCGGCGTCGGTGTATTCGTGATTCACCACCAGCAGGCCGTGGTCGCTCGAATTCGAGCCCAGCGGCAGCGGCACATAGCCGATGTAGTCGTTGTTGTAGCCGAACTGCTTCTCCTGCGCGTCGGCGGTCTGCTTCTGCACGTCGAAGGCCGGCRCGCCCTTGACCACCGGGTCGCCCCAGCGGATCAGGATGTCGGCGTCATAGCCCTTGGCCACATGATGCTTGGTGTCGACGCCGGCCTCTAGCTCCTCGAAGACGTAGCGCGACGGCACAGTCGCCTGCGCCGGGCGGCTGTTCGACAGGAACGCTGCCGGACCCGCCACCGCGCTGATCGCCGAGACGGCCAGGGCGCCGCGCAGCATGCCGCGCCGGCCGAAACGGGCGTTGACGATGTCGCCCATGGTGGGGTTGTCGGAGAGGTTGCTGCTGCGGTCGTCCTGCTGCTCGTAGCGCTGAACGCGCGACAGGGTGGAATCCTGGTCCATCTCGGTCCCCTCTGGGCTGGCTGCCGTGGCGGCGGGCTTCGAATCCGGGGCGGACCTTACCGATCTGTAATGTTTGATTTGTTTCAGGTTGATGACGGTTCGATGAACGTCAGCGAGCAGCGCGAGGCGATGGTTCCGGCCTATTCCTGGACGGCGCAGGTAGGCCCGACCCGCATGATCAGAGGCTGGCTCCGCAGCCCGGCGGTGCCGCTAGTCGCAGCCAGGGCGAAGCGGCAGGTATGGGCCGTCGGGTTCAGGGTCGCGGTGACGCTGACCCGGGCGCCGGCAGGCGGGTCGAGCACGATCTGGGTGCTGGCGACCGCCGGGGCGTCATAGCCGGTCACCGCGCCGCTGACCACGGTGTGCGACGCGACATAGTATTGCCGGCCCTCGCGCAGCACCGAGGTCAGGATGACCGAGCCGGTGCGGATGGCGGAGGCGGTCGGGGCCACGGCGGTGCCGGCATCGGCGTCCAGCAGATGGATCGCGCCCGGGTCCGGCCCGGGCACCGTCACCGCCCATTCACCCGCCGGGAACCGGCCATCGATGCAGGACCCCTGCTCGTCGCAGAAATCATCCACCGGCACGGCGYGGGCCACGGTGGTGGCGGTGCCGGACAGCCGCCGCACCAGCAGCGCCGACCCGCCGACCACCGCGCGCGCCCGGTCGCCGCCAGGCCCCTGGACGAAGGTGCCGGGCGAGCGGAAGCGCAGCAGCAGCGGGTTCGGCGTCTGGTTCCACGCAGGATTGGTGCGGACCAGGTCGCGCACCACCACCGAGGCGCCGGTCGCGCCGGGCAGCAGCACCAGGTCGCGCCGCGTGCCCCAGACGATCGCGGAGGCGTTGCCCTGGAAGCGGAACTGGCCGGTATAGGCGCATTGCGTCGCCGCCACGCCCGAGGACGCGCTGGATCCGGCGAACAGGAAGCGGGTGGTCAGGGCCAGCGGCAGCACATCGGGAGGGTTCTCCTCGCCCCAGCCGCCCTGGCTCGGCCGGTAATCGGCGGCGAAATGCGGCTGGCTCATGGTCGGCGCGTTGCCGGTCAGCGTCGATTGCGAGCCGTAGGGCGATGGATCGACCACCAGCGCATCGGCGCCGCGCGACAGCACGATGTTGCCGGCATCGAGATGCTGGTGCGCGCTGATGATGCCGCGGCACTGGCTGACCATCCAGGTGGCGCCGGGGCTGAAGCCGGTGCGGGCGTAGAAATTGCCGGCGCCGGCGGCCAGCCAGCCCGATGGCAGGGCGGCGCGGTCGATCGGCTGGGCCGTCACCGGCTTGGCCGCGGCCAGCGCCTGGAACAGCAAAGTGAAATCGCCATTGGCCGGCGGCGCCGGCAGGGCCAGGCGGGCGAGCTCGGCCTTGGCCTGGGCCTTGTCGATCGCGGCGGCCGGGCCGGCCAGCACGGCGTAGAGGGGCAGGGGGTTGGCGTCCAGCGTCGGCGTCGGGTCGTCGGTGTCGCCGCCGACGAACATCCGGTCGTCCGGCGTCAACCCGTAGACATAACGGTACAGCGACTGGTGCAGCCAGGCGGCGATCCAGGGCTGGGGCACGCCGCGCTCGGTCATGGCGCGGCCGGCCAGGGCATAGGACAGCACCGACAGCGGCCCGTACTGCCAGCCCTCGGCCCAGTCGCCGCCGGGCAGCGGCTGGCGCGCGCCCATGCCGCCGGCCATCACTTGGGCCCACATGGTGTTGGTGACGTAGGTCCACAGCGCCGTGCCGCTGCCCGGGCTGGCGGCGTCCATGGCATCGGCATGGCCGATCGCGATCAGGGTGACCGCCAGGACGTGGCCGGCATGGTAGTTGGCCCCGGCCTCGGCCCGCTGATAGGTGTCGGGAGCTTGGTGGAAGGTGATCCACTGGGCGAAGCGGGTGGCGGCCTTGGCCCGCAGCGCCGGGCTCAGATCGTTGTACAGCCAGTCATAGCCGAGTGCGCCCCAGGCCCCATTGGTGCGCATCGAATAGCCGGAATCGCGCGCGGCGATGCCGAACGGCGTGGCCGGGCCGGTCAGGTTCGGATAGCGCGGCCCGTTGGCGTCGCCGATGATGTCGGCGTCGTCCAGCAGTGCTTGCCAGTACTTGATCGCGGTGTCGCGGTGCAGGGTCGATCCGGTGGCGGCGCGGGCCACCAGGCAGGCATCCAGCGCCTCGACCCAGCGGAAGCCCTGGTACTGGCCGCTGGCGTAGCTGGCCGGATTCAGCCGGGCGTCGGTGCATTTGGCGATGGCGCGGGCCACCGGGCTGCCGGGCACGGATTGCGCCGCCTGCCAGCTGGCGACCACCTGCGGCGTTAGCCAGATGCGGGGATGCGGGCCGTTCGGGACCGCGGCAAGGGCGGGAAGGGAGAGCGCCAGCAGCGGCAGCAGGATCGCAACGATCCGTCGGAATCCGGGCATGGTGGTCCTCAATCGGTCACACTATGCAGCGATGAAAACGGCGTGCCGGACTGACTCGATGCTCGCGACCTTGCGGCCGCTGTGGCCGGGTCGTCTCTCCAGAAAAATTTGATACGCCCGCGATGGATCGGACGATCTGCCCATAGAGTGACGGGCGGTTGTGGCGGAATTCGGGATCAGGGATCCGGCGGCGCCAGCCCGGCCAGAACCGCGCCGATTGCGCCGCTACCGTCTGCCAGCGGGCACAGCAGTACCGGCCGGCCGCCGAGCCGGGCCTCGATCGGCCGGGCTTCGGCGATCATCCGGGCGATCGCGGCCTCGGCCTCCGGCCCGCCCAGCGGCGTCCGGTCCAGCGGCTGGTCGCCCGGATTGCCGCCCAGCACCTCCTTCACCGCGGTGCCGGCCCACAGCACCCGCGCCGGGCCGGACAGGTCGAGCATCAGCAGATGCGGCAGCATCGGCATGATCTCGACCGGGCTCAGCGCGTCGCGAT
This sequence comes from Inquilinus sp. YAF38, assembly GCF_052113205.1. Classification (NCBI taxonomy): domain Bacteria; kingdom Pseudomonadati; phylum Pseudomonadota; class Alphaproteobacteria; order Rhodospirillales; family Rhodospirillaceae; genus Inquilinus; species Inquilinus sp. YAF38. The sequence continues at coordinate 108,658 of NZ_JBFRCU010000011.1, forward strand.
GCGGCGGCCGCCCGCCCTCGGCGCGGCCGTCCCACCAGCCCTGCAGCCGGTCGAAGAAGGCTGGGCGGCCGGTCATCGGGTCACAGCGTCGCGAGGGCGTCGCGGAAGGTGGCGGCGTCGACATTGCCGCCGGAGCAGACGATGACGACGCAGCGGATGTCGTCCGGGATCCGCCGCTCCAGCGTCGCCGCCAGGCCGATGGCGCCGCCGGGCTCGACCACCAGCTTCAGCGTGTCGAAGGCGACGCCCATGGCCCGCAGCACCGCGTCGTCCGGGGCGGTGACGCCGCCCGACAGCGTCTCGCGCGCGATCGCGAAGGTGATCTCGCCCGGGGTGGGGGATTGCAGCGCGTCGCAGATCGACCGTGCCGCGGGATCGTTCTTCACCCGCTCCCCGGCGGCCAGCGACCGCCGCATGTCGTCCAGCGCCTCCGGCTCGGCCGCATAGATCCGGGTGCCCGGCAGCCGCGCCTTCACCGCCACCGAGATGCCGGAGACCAGGCCGCCGCCGCTGCAGCCGACCAACACCGCGTCCGGCCGCACGCCCAACTCGGCGCATTGCTCGGCGATCTCCAGCCCGATGGTGCCCTGGCCGGCGATGATTCCGGGGTCGTCATAGGGCTTCACCAGCGTGGCGCCGGTCTCGGCCTGGATTTTCGCCGCCACCACTTCGCGGTCCTCGCCGAAGCGGTCATAGGCCACGACGGTCGCGCCGTAGGATCCGGTGTTGCGCCGCTTGATCGCCGGGGCATCGGCCGGCATCACGATCGTGGCCTTGATGCCGAACAGCCTGGCCGCCGCCGCCACGCCCTGGGCGTGGTTGCCGCTGGAGAAGGCGACCACGCCGCGGGCCCGGTCGACTTCGGGGATCATGGCGATGCGGTTATAGGCGCCGCGGAACTTGAAGGATCCGGTGCGCTGCAGCGGCTCGGCCTTGACCAGCACCTCGCGCCCGGCCCGGGCGTCGAGCAGCGGCGATCTCAGCAGCGGCGTGCGCACGGCCTGGCCACGGAGACGGCCGGCGGCGGCCTCGATGTCGGTGATGGAGACGATCATCGTTTTTTCTCAGACAGATGAAGGTGATTTTTAAGCTTGTCTATAATACTGACGGTACAAGTTATTGATCCGTCATGGCGAGCCCCGCAGGGGCGTGGCCATCCAGCGGCACCGCCCTCTGGATGGCCACGGCGCTTCGCGCCTCGCCATGACGGGGAAAGGGGCCAGAAGGCTATGGGAAGCATAAGCTTCACCGCAGCAGGTCCGCCTCCAGCGCCCCGGCCTTCGGCGCCTCGCCCAGGCGCAGGCGGTAGACCTGCGTGTTCTCCAGCACGCGCTGGACATAGCTGCGCGTCTCGGGCAGCGGGATGGATTCGATCCAGTCCACCACCTGCTCCGGCGTCTTCGAAGGCGTCGGCGCCCAGGTGTCGACCCGGCCGAAGCCGGCGTTGTAGGCGGCGATCGCCCGCGGCCAGTTGCCGTCGTAGCGCCGGATCAGATCGGCCAGGTAGCGGCTGCCGAGGCGCAGATTGTGCACCGGGTCGCCGCTGAGCATGCCGGTGGTATGATCGACGCCGAGCGCCCGGGAGACGTCGCGGGCAGTGCCAGGGAGAAGCTGCATCAGCCCGATCGCCCCGGCGCTGGACACGGCGGTGCTGTTGAACTCGCTCTCCTGCCGCGCCAGGCCCAGCACCAGGGCCGGCGGCAGGCCGCTCAGATCATCGGGCAGCGGCACCAGCGGATAGGCGGCGTCGATTACGGTCAGGCCCTCGCGCGCCGCCGCCTTGCCGGCGCGGACGGCGACGAAGGGGTAGTTCATCGAGGTCGCCAGCGTCGCCAGCAGCCGGTTCTTCTCCGCCGTGTCGGCGTCGACCATCAGCTTGCGCAGGAACAGGTCGGCGCGGTCGCGCTGGCCGACGGCGTCGAGCAGCCGGGCAGCGCGGGCCAGGTCGCCGCCATAATTGTCCACCGCCTGGGGGCTCGGCGTCGCCGACACCGGCAGCGCGGCGATGCTGGGCTGGTCGAGCTTGTCGGCGGCGAGCTGGCCGTAGAAGGTCAGTGTCTGCTTCGCCGCCGTCCGGTACCAATCCGCCGCCTTCTGCTTGTGGCCGGCGGCCTCATGCGCCCGACCGGCCCAATAGGCGCCGCGGGCCAGGCTGATCGGCATCGAGACGTCGGCATACAGCTTCTCGAAATGCTCGACGGCGTCGTCCGGCCGGTCGAGGAAGCGCAGCGCCAGCCAGCCGGCGAGAAAATCCTTGTCGGCCCGGTCCACCGGATCGCTCTGCTCGCGCGCGGTGACCAGCTGATACGCCTTGCGGTAGGACTGCTCATCGAATAGCCGGCGGGCGATGATGTGCCGCTCCAGCCACCACGCCTTGGCATGGGCCGTGGTCTTCGGCTGCTGCGCCAGCATCTCGATGGCGCCGGCCTCGTCGTCGTTGCGGCGGCGCCAGCGGGTGCGCTCGTACAGGATTCCCTCATCCTGCAGCAGCTTCGCCGACAGGGCCCGTACCGCGGTCGAGGCGTCCGGCGTGCGCGCCATCAGCTTCAGCCGGGCATCGGCGACGAGGTGGCGGTCGCCTGAGACCCGGGACAGCATGCGGCGCGCCTCGTCGCCACGCTCGGCCCACAGCAGGGCATCGAGCCGCGCCCAGTGGTCGTCCGCATTCAGCAGGTTGCCGAAGCGCCCCAGGAACTCGGTTTCCTGCGTGCCGGTCAGGGCGATGCCGCGCCAGGTGTCGCGGGCCCAGATCCGGGCGCGGATCGGGTCGACCGTCTGCAGCGCCGTGCCGAAATGCAGCGCGCCCTCGGCCGTCAGCGGGGCGAAGGCGTCGAACCAGGCCACCACCGCGTCGGCCGGCAACCCGTCCGGCATCGTCCGCTCGGCGCGGCGGCGCAGGGCCTGGACATTCGGCCAGTCCGGGTTGCGGACGATGAAGGCGGCGAGATCCTCGAAGCCGGCGGTGCTGTCCGGGCGCGACAGGTCGGCCCAGGCCGCCAGCCGGCCGACCAGGGTGCTGGCCATCTGGGTCTCGACCGTCCGCACCACATCCCAGGCGTTGCGGTCGACGGCGAAGAACAGGGCCTGCGCCGCCTTGATCTCGGCCGGCGTGGCCGGCTGGGCCAGGGCCGGGGCGGCGGTGATCAGCAGCGCCGCCGCGGCGGTGGCGAGCGCCGTGCGCTTGCCGGCCCGCACCACAGCGGCTATGACACTGCGTTTACCATTCCAAAGCCCACGGAAGCTTCCATGTTCAAGGGATCGATCGTCGCCCTGATTACGCCGTTCACCGAGAGCGGGGTGGACGAGAAGGCCTTCCAGGGCTTCGTCGACTGGCAGATCCGCGAGGGCACCCAGGGCGTGGTGCCCTGCGGCACCACCGGCGAGTCCCCCACGCTGAGCCACCCCGAGCACGAGCGGGTGGTCGAGCTCTGCGTCGAGGTCGCCAAGGGCCGCGTTCCGGTGATCGCCGGCACCGGCTCGAACTCGACCGATGAGGCGATCTCCCTGACCCGGCACGCGCAGAAGGCCGGCGCGGACGCCGCGCTGGTCGTCACGCCCTACTACAACAAGCCGACGCAGGAAGGTCTCTACCAGCATTACAGGGCCATCCATGACGCGGTCGATCTGCCGATCGTGATCTACAATATCCCGGGCCGCAGCGTGGTCGACATGTCGATCGACACCATGGCCCGCCTGGCCGAGCTGCCGCGCATCGTCGGGGTCAAGGACGCGACCGCCGACCTGGTGCGGCCGCTGGCGACGCGGCTTCGGATCGGTCCCGAGTTCTGCCAGCTTTCGGGCGAGGACGCCACTGCCACGGCATTCCTGGCGCAGGGCGGCCATGGCTGCATCTCGGTCACCGCGAACGTGGCGCCGCGGCTCTGCGCCGAGATGCATGCCGCCTGGGCCGAGGGCAACCTGAAGCGGATGGAGGCGATCCGCGACCTGCTGATGCCGTTGCACCGGGCGCTGTTCCTGGAGACCAGCCCAGGGCCGGTGAAGTACGGCGCCAAGCTGCTCGGCCTGTCCGACGACCGCGTCCGGCTGCCGCTGGTGCCGCCGGGCGAGGCGACCCGGGCCGAGGTGCGCGAGGCGATGGTCTTCGCCGGCCTGATCAACTGACCGGAGCGGATTCAGAACCATGGCACAGCCGAAGACCCCGGGCCGCCTTGTCGCGCAGAACCGGCGGGCACGGCACGACTATTTCATCGACGAGAATGTCGAGGCCGGCATCGTCCTGGTCGGGACCGAGGTGAAGTCGCTGCGCGAGGGCCGCGGCAACCTGCAGGACGCCTATGCCGGCGAGATGCAGGGCGAGCTGTACCTGTTCAACGCCCATATCCCGGAATACGGGCCGGCACAGCGCTTCAACCACGAGCTGAAGCGCCCGCGCAAGCTGCTGGTGCGCCGGCGGGAACGGGACAAGCTGTTGGGGAAGGTGAAGCGGGAGGGCATGACCCTGATCCCGCTGTCGATCTACTTCAATGCCCGCGGCTTCGCCAAGGTCGATCTCGGCCTGGCCCGCGGCAAGAAGGCGCATGACAAGCGCGAGGCCATCAAGGCCCGCGACTGGCAGCGCGAAAAGTCGCGCGTCCTGCGCGACCGCGGCTGATCGCGGCAGGCCGGTTCCCTCACGGGGAAACCGGCCTGGGCCACATCAAGCCGAGCGGGCGTAGCTGCCAGCCTGCTGCACCGTCTCCTCGACATTGCCGTCATCGCCCTCGACCGCCGGAGCGGCGTGAGTGCGGTTCGGGGCATTCATGCGCTGGATGTGCGGCGACAGCTCCATCAGTTCGACAAAATTGTCGGCCTGACGGCGCAACTCGTCCGACACCATCGGCGGGCTCGACTTGATGGTCGAGACCACGGTGACGCGGACGCCCTTGCGCTGGATCGCCTCGACCAGCCGCTTGAAGTCGCCGTCACCCGAGAACAGCAGGATGTGGTCGGCCCGGTCGGCCATCTCCAGCGCGTCGATCGCCAGATCGATGTCGACATTGCCCTTGACCCGGCGGCGGCCCTGGCTGTCGGTGTACTCGCGCAACGGCTTGGTCACCATGCTGTAGCCGTTGTAGTCGAGCCAATCGATCAGCGGACGGATGGGAGAATATTCCTGATCCTCAATCAGCGTCGTATAATAGAAAGCGCGGATCAGGCGACCCTTCTTGGCGAACAGGTCGAGCAACCGGCGATAATCGATATCGAAGCCAAGGGAACGGGCCGCGCCATAGAGGTTGGCGCCATCAATGAATATTGCGAGCCGTTCTTCCTTATAGAATATCATGTGCGTTCCTTCGCGGCAGGGGACAGGTTGACAGATTGGGTTCGCTACCCACTTTGCAAGGAGCGGTCAACGGTTCGCGACGAGGCTTGCGCATACGCCGCATCTGCGCTACGTGGTCCGCCCTTCGGTATAACAAAGATGCAGCCGTTGCGTTGCATCCATCTTGTCACGATTCTATCGTCGTGGCTGTATTCGTGCAGGAGCGATAGCCCATGGCTCGCGTCACCGTCGAGGATTGCGTCCTCAAGATCCCGAACCGGTTCGATCTGGTGCTGGTGGCGGCCCAGCGCGCCCGCGACATTTCGTCCGGCGCCTCGCTGACCATCGACCGCGACGACGACAAGAACCCGGTGGTGGCGCTGCGCGAGATCGCCGACGAGACGGTCTCGCTGCCGGCCCTCGAGGAAGCGCTGGTCAAGGGCCATCAGAAGCTGGCCGAGATCGACGAGGCGGATGAGGAAATCATCGAGCTGATGGCCGGCGAGGAAGAGTGGCTCAAGGCGGGCGTGCCGCCGCAGCCCCCGGCCGCCGCCGTCGGCTCGGATGAGGAGTCCACCTTCGGCATCAGCGTCGCCGACGATGAGACGGAGGACGAGGCCGAGGAGGACGAGGACGGCCGCGGCGACCTGGAAATCGGCTCCACCGAAGACGACATCTGATTCAAGCGGAACTGCCCGGCATGGTGTCAGGCCGCCTGTCGGGAGATCGATGATGCCGGTCGAAGGCATGGCTGTCGCGCGCCTGCCGAATTTGATCCACAACGCGGCGGATTCTGGTTCAACATATTGTCCGGACGGGCGCTGGGCCGTCCGTCCGGGAGAATGGTTGATGGATCGGTGGCGGGGCGCGGCATGATCCGCCAATACGAGCTGGTCGAACGGGTCAAGGCCTATGATCCGTCGGCGGATGAGGACCTGATCAACCGCGCCTACGTCTATTCGATGAAGGCCCACGGGTCGCAGAAGCGCGCCTCCGGCGATCCCTATTTCGTCCATCCGATCGAGGTTGCCGGCATCCTCGCCGGCATGAAGCTCGACACCGGTTCGATCGTCACCGGCCTGCTGCACGACACGGTCGAGGACACCGGTGCGACGCTGAGCGAGCTCGAGGGCCTGTTCGGCCGCGAGACGGCGCAACTGGTGGACGGCGTCACCAAGCTGTCGAAGCTGGAGCTGCAGAGTGACCAGTCCAAGCAGGCGGAGAATTTCCGCAAGCTGGTGCTGGCGATGTCCAAGGACATCCGGGTGCTGCTGGTCAAGCTGGCGGACCGGCTGCACAACATGCGCACCCTCGGCGCCTTCAACAACGAGGAGAAGCGCCGCCGGATCGCCCGCGAGACGCTGGAGATCTACGCCCCGCTGGCCGAGCGCATCGGCATGCACGGTATGCAGGAGGAGTTGGAGGACCTGGCCTTCGCCCAGCTCCACCCCGATGCGCGTGAGAGCATCGTCCGGCGCCTGGCGCAACTGCGCGAGGAAAGCCAGGACGTCGTCTCGAAGATCATCGCCGAGCTGCAGCGGGTGCTGGAGGAGGGCGGGCTGAAGGCCGCCGTGCTCGGCCGCGAGAAGCGCCCCTATTCGATCTGGCGCAAGATGCAGCGCAAGAACATGGCGTTCGAGCAGCTGACCGACATCATGGCCTTCCGGATCGTGGTCGAGACCGAGGGCGACTGCTATCACGCGCTGGGCCTGATCCACAGTCGCTACGCCTCGCTGCCTGGCCGCTTCAAGGACTACATCTCGACGCCGAAGCCGAACGGCTACCGGTCGCTGCACACCGCCGTGATCGGGCCGATGCGGCAGCGCATCGAGGTCCAGATCCGCACCGGCGACATGCAGGAGATCGCGGAGCTCGGCGTCGCCGCGCACTGGGCCTACAAGCAGGACGAGCGGACCCAGGACGGCACCCAATACCGCTGGCTGCGCGACCTGCTCGACATCGTCGACCAGGCCCAGAAGCCCGAGGAGTTCCTGGAGCACACCAAGCTGGCTCTGTTCCAGGACCAGGTGTTCTGCTTCACCCCGAAGGGCGCGGTGATCGCCCTGCCGCAGGGCGCGACGCCGGTCGACTTCGCCTATGCCGTGCACAGCCAGATCGGCGACACCTGCGTCGGCGCCCGGGTCAACGGCCGGATGGTGACGCTGCGCCACCTGCTGCAGAACGGCGACCAGGTCGAGATCATCACCTCGAAGACCTCGACGCCGTCGCCGGAATGGGAGCGCTTCGTCGCCACCGGCAAGGCGCGGGCCTGCATCCGGCGCTTCATCCGCGCCCAGCAGCATGACGAGCACGCCAAGCTCGGCCGCTCGATGCTGCAGGGCGTGTTCCGGCAGGAGGGCTACGAGTTCTCCGACAAGGCGCTGGAAGGCGTGCTCAAGATCTTCAAGGCCGGCGAACCCGCCGACATCATGGCCAATGTCGGGGCCGGGGTGCTGGGCGCGCGCGACGTGTTCCACGCCGTGTTCCCGGGCCACCGCGCCCAGGTGCAGCAGGAGAAGGAGCGCTCAGGCAAGGTCGTGCCGCTGACCCGGGCGCGCAAGGCCGCCACCGGCGGCGCCCCGGGCGCGATCCCGATCCGCGGCCTGATCCCGAACCTCGCCGTGCACTATGCCCGCTGCTGCCACCCGATCCCGGGCGACCGCATCGTCGGCATCGTCACCACCGGCAAGGGCGTGACCATCCACACCATCGACTGCGACACGCTGGAGAGCTTCTACAACGCGCCGGAGCGCTGGCTGGACGTCAGCTGGGACGCCGGCGCCGACGCCGTCGACGACCATGTCGGCCGGATCCAGGTGACGATCAGCAATGAACCGGGAAGCCTGGGCACGCTGACCACGGTGATCGGCAAGAATGGCGGCAACATCACCAATCTCAAGATCACCAGCCGCTCGGTCGACTTCTTCGAGATCCTGATCGACATCGACGTCAAGGACGTCAAGCACCTGACCAACATCATCGCGGCCCTCCGCGCCATGCCTGTGATCAGCGCGGTGGACCGTGCCCGCAGCCGCTGACCGCCTGCCCGGCGTGATCGGCCTGCGACCAATGTCGCCCTCACCGGCGATTGATTTCCCTTCGCCGCCGGACCATACAAGGGCGCCATGAGCCAGCACCAGAAGTCGATCGACATGTCGAAGAAGAAGGGCGGATGGGTCGAAACCATCCTGACCGTGGTCTATGCGATCGCGATCGCCTTCGGCATCCGCACGGTCGCCTTCGAGCCGTTCAACATCCCGTCCGGCTCGATGATCCCGACGCTGCTGGTGGGCGACTACCTGTTCGTGTCGAAGTTCTCCTACGGCTACAGCGCCCAGACCATCGCCTTCGGCCTGCCGCTGTTCGACGGCCGGATCCTGGGCAGTCCGCCGGCCCGCGGCGACGTCGCCGTGTTCCGCCTGCCGAAGGACACCTCGATCGACTACGTCAAGCGGGTGATCGGCCTGCCCGGCGACCGCGTCAAGGTCACCGGCGGCCGGCTCTACCTCAACGGCCAGATGGCCGAGCGCCGCGAGATCGAGCCCTTCGTGATGACCCAGTACGGGCAGCGCATCCTGTACCACCAGTACATCGAGACGCTGCCGGGCACCGCTGGTGGCGCGCCGGTCGATCACCGGATCCTGGAGATCGACGACAACCAGCGCTATGACGACACCCCGGAATACGAGGTGCCGCCGGGCCATTATTTCATGATGGGCGACAACCGCGACAACAGCTTGGACAGCCGGGCCGATGTCGGCTACGTGCCGGTCGAGAACTTTGTCGGGCGCGCCGAGTTCCTGTGGTTCAGCCTCGACGACGCCAGCTTCTGGCAGGTCTGGAAATGGCCGTTCGCGCTCCGCTTCAGCCGCATGTTCACGGGGATCCACTGATCCCCGGGACCGAAGACGGCCTCGACGCGTTCGCCCGGCGGCTCGGCCACGCCTTCCGCGAGCCGATGCTGCTGGTCGAGGCGCTGACGCATCCCAGCGTCAGCGGCCAGAAGCGGCGCGTCGCCAAGCACGGTTATGAGCGGCTGGAGTTCCTCGGCGACCGGGTGCTCGGCCTGGTCATCGCCGAATGGCTGCTCGAGCGCTTTCCGAAGGAGGCCGAGGGCGCCATCGCCAAGCGCCATGTCGCCCTGGTGCGGCGCGAGGCTCTGGTCGAGGTGGCCCAGGCGATCGGGCTCGGCCGTCATCTCGTGCTGTCGCCGGGCGAGGAAGTGGTCGGCCGCGAGAACCCGACCATCCTGGCCGATGCCTGCGAGGCCGTGATCGGCGCGCTGTACCGCGACGGCGGGCTGGCGGCCGCTGCCGGCTTCATCCGCCAGTCCTGGGCCGGCTTCATCGTCCAGAACGAGGCGCCGCCGCAGGATCCGAAATCGGCGCTGCAGCAATGGGCGCTCGCCCGCGGCCTGCCTCTGCCGCGCTATGTCGAAGTGTCGCGCGGCGGCAGCGACCACCTGCCGGTGTTCGAGATCCGGGTTGAGATCGAAGGCCAGCCGGCCGCCAGCGCCAGCGGCCCGTCGAAACGGGTGGCCGAGCGCGACGCCGCCGCCACCCTCCTGCAAAGGCTTTCCGCATGACCGAAGCTGCGACGCGCTGCGGGTTCGTCGCCCTGATCGGCGCCCCCAACGCCGGCAAGTCGACCCTGCTCAACACCCTGGTCGGCACCAAGGTCGCGATCGTCTCGCCGAAGGTGCAGACCACGCGCAGCCGGGTGCTCGGCATCGCGACGGAGGGCGCGACCCAGATCGTGTTCGTCGACACCCCCGGCATCTTCAAGCCGCGCCGCCGGCTCGACCGGGCCATGGTCGCAGCCGCCTGGGCCGGGGCCGCCGAGGGTGACCTGGTGCTGCTGCTTGTCGATTCGTCGCTGAAGGGCGTGCGCGAGGAGAGCCGGGCGATCGTCGAGAAGCTGGCGCAGACCAAGCGCAAGGCGATCCTGATCCTGAACAAGATCGACGCCGTCCGGCACGAGGTGCTGCTGACGCTGGCCGCCGACCTCAACGCCTCGGGCGTCTTCACCGACACCTTCATGATCTCGGCCCTGACCGGCAGCGGCGTCAACGACCTGCGCCGCCACCTGGCCGGGCACCTGCCCGAGGGGCCGTGGCTGTTCCCGGAGGACCAGGTCTCGGACATGCCGATGCGCCTGCTGGCGGCCGAGATCACGCGCGAGAAGCTGTTCCTGCGGCTGCAGCAGGAACTGCCCTATGCGGTCGCGGTCGAGACCGAGGACTGGGAGGAGCAGAAGGACGGCAGCGTCCGCATCTCCCAGATCATCTATGTTCAGCGCAACGGCCAGAAGGCGATCGTGCTCGGCCATGGCGGCCAGATGATCAAGGCGATCGGCACCGCCGCCCGGCTGGAGCTGGAGGAGATCACCGAGCAGCGGGTGCACCTGTCGCTGTTCGTCAAGGTGCGCGAGAACTGGCTCGACGACCCCGCCCGCTACTCGGTCTGGGGCCTCGATTACGACGCGTGATTGCGAGTTGCGCTGACGAGGCTATACCACCATCGTCATGGCGAGCCCCGCAGGGGCGTGGCCATCCAGAAATCGAGCCGCTGGATCGCCACGTCGCTTCGCTCCTCGCGATGACGATCTCAGAATGGCATGAGAGTCCGGTATCCGTTCCCGTTTCGTGCTATAGGATCGAGATGAGCACGGCAGGGGTGAACTCTTGGACTGGCGCGACGACGGCATCGTCCTGACCGTCCGCCCGCATGGCGAGGCGGCGCTGATCACCGGCGTGCTGACCCGCGAGCACGGTCGGCATCTCGGTGTCATCCATGGCCAGCGCCGGCGGGCCCAGCTGCCGCCGGGCACGCTGGTCTCGGCGCAGTGGCGCGGCCGGCTGGCCGACCATATCGGCACCTGGACGCTCGAGGTCGACCGCACCCCGGCCGCCGCGATCATGGACGAGCCGCTGCGGCTGCTGGCCCTGGTCTCCGCCTGCGCCGTGCTCGACGCTGCCTTGGCCGAGCGGCAGCCGCTGCCGGCGGTCTATGACGGCACGCTGGCCTTCCTCGACACGCTGATCACGCCGCATTGGGACGCCGCCTATGTGCAGTGGGAGGTCGGGCTGCTCGGCGTGCTCGGCTTCGGTCTCGACGTCTCGCGCTGCGCCGTCACCGGCAGCAACGACCATCTCGCCTTCATCAGCCCGCGGACGGGCAGGGYGGTGTCGCTCTCCGCCGCCGGGCCGTATCGCGACCGGCTGCTGCCGCTGCCCGGCTTCCTGACCGGGCGCGAGCCGGCAGCCCCCGCCGCGGTGGCCGAGGGGCTGGACCTGACCGGCCATTTCGTCGACCGCCATCTCTTCGCCCAGGCCGGGAAGCCGCCGCCCGAGGCGCGGACCCGATTTATCGAGGCGTACCGCCGAAGCGCGCTTCGGTCGGCCGCGCCGTTGCGCTAGAATCACGGACATGACCACCAAGCCTTCCGAGTCGATCCTGCCGGTGCCGCTGCACGACGCGCTGAGCACCCGTTATCTCAACTACGCGCTGTCGACCATCACCTCGCGTTCGCTGCCCGATGTCCGCGACGGGCTGAAGCCGGTGCACCGCCGGCTGCTCTATGCCATGCGGCAGCTGCGCCTGGCGTCGAATACCCCGCCGAAGAAATCGGCCCGCGTGGTCGGCGACGTCATCGGTCAGTACCACCCGCATGGCGACGCCTCGATCTACGACGCGCTGGTGCGCATGGCGCAGGACTTCGCCCAGCGCTACCGGCTGGTCGACGGCCAGGGCAATTTCGGCAATATCGACGGCGATAACGCCGCGGCGATGCGGTACACCGAGGCCCGGCTGACCGCCGTCGCCGAGGCGCTGCTGGAGGGCATCGACGACGACGCGGTCGATTTCCGCGAGACCTATGACGGCGAAGGGCGGGAGCCGGTGGTGCTGCCGGCCGCCTTCCCGAACCTGCTGGCCAATGGCAGCCAGGGCATCGCGGTCGGCATGGCCACCTCGATCCCGCCGCACAATGTCGGCGAGATCTGCGACGCGCTGCAGATCCTGATCAAGCGGCCGGCGGCCACGGTCGACGACCTGCTGACCGTGGTCCAGGGCCCGGATTTCCCGACCGGCGGCGAACTGGTCGAATCCGCCGCGGCGATCCGCGAGGCCTATGCCACCGGCCGCGGCGCGTTCCGGGTCCGCGCCCGCTGGGAAATCGAGAAGCAGCCGCTCGGCCTGTACCAGGTCGTGGTCACCGAGATTCCGTACCAGGTGCAGAAGTCGCGGCTGATCGAGAAGCTGGCCGAGATCGTCACCGCCAAGAAGCTGTCGACGCTGGAGGATGTGCGCGACGAATCGGCCGAGGATGTCCGCATCATCCTGGTGCCGAAGAGCCGCAACGTCGAAGCCGACATGCTGATGGAGCAGCTGTTCCGGCTGACCGACCTCGAGACCCGGTTCAGCCTGAACATGAACGTGCTGGACGCCACCAACGTCCCGCGGGTCATGGGGCTGAAGGACGTCTGCCAGGGCTTCCTCGACCACCGCTACGTGGTGCTGGAGCGGCGGTCTCGTCATCGGCTGGCCAAGATCGAGCGGCGGCTGGAGATCCTGGGCGGCTACCTGATCGTCTTCCTCGACCTCGACGAGGTGATCCGCATCATCCGCGAGGAGGACGAGCCGAAGCAGGGACTGATGGCGCGCTTCAGCCTGACCGAGCTGCAGGCCGACGCCATCCTCGACATGCGGCTGCGGTCTTTGCGCAAGCTCGAGGAGATGGAGATCCGGCGCGAATTCGACGGCCTGTCCGGCGAGCGCGAAGACCTGCTGGCGTTGCTGGCCGACGAGGGCAAGCGCTGGAAGGCGATCTCGGCCGAGATCAAGCTGATCAAGAAGCGCTTCGGCCAGGACACCGAACTGGGCCGCCGCCGCACCAAGATCGGTGAGCCGCCCTCGGCCGTGGTGGTGTCGCTGGAGCCGCAGATCGAGCGCGAGCCAATCACCCTGTTCCTGTCGGAGAAGGGCTGGATTCGCGCCCTGCGCGGCCACGGCCTCGACCCGGCCGAGATCAAGTACAAGGATGGCGATGCCGAAGGCTTCGTGCTGCAGGCCGAGACCACCGACAAGATCCTGCTGTTCGGCAGCGACGGCCGCTTCTACACGCTCGGCGCCGACAAGCTGCCGCGCGGCCGCGGCTTCGGCGAGCCGGTGCGGATGATGGTCGACCTCGCCAACGATGCCGAGATCGTCGCCCTGCTGGCCCATGTTCCCGGCCGCAAGCTGGTGCTGGCCTCGACCGACGGCCGCGGCTTCGTGGTGCCGGAGAGCGACGTGATCGCCCAGACCCGGGCCGGCAAGCAGGTGCTGAACCTGAATGACGGCGCCAAGGCGGCGGTCTGCCGCCCGATCACGGGCGACACGGTGGCGGTGGTCGGCACCAACCGGCGCCTGCTGTGCTTCCCACTGTCCGAGTTGCCGGAGATGTCGCGCGGCAAGGGCGTGACGCTGCAGAAATACCACGGCGCAGCGCTGTCGGACCTGACCGTATTCAAGCGCGAGGAAGGGTTGATTTGGCAGATGGGCGGCGGCCGCACCCGCACCGAGCCGGAGATCCCGGTCACTGCCCGCGGCCGCACCGGCAACCTGCCGCCGCGCGGCTTCCCGCAGAACAACAGGTTCTCGTGACCAAGCTCCTGCTCCCCTCCTGTCATGCCGGGGGTTGACCAGGCATCCAGAGAGCGTCGACATCTTCTGGATTGCCGGGTCAAGCCCGACAATGACATTAAAGGGCTGGAAACGGCCGAAGACCGGCAAGTGAGCCAATGGAGTCCTAACATGACCACCCGCACCCTTCCCCCGATGCTCTCGCTGTGGCGTGCCGACGGCCAGTCGGGCCTGCTGCGCTCTGCCGTGCTGGTGGTGCTGGGCACGGCGCTGATGGCGCTGTCGGCCAAGATCCAGGTGCCGTTCTTCCCGGTACCGATGACGATGCAGACGGCCGTCGTGCTGTTGATCGGCGGCGCCTATGGCTGGCGCCTGGGCGGACTGACCATGCTGGCCTATCTGGCCGAGGGCTTCGCCGGCCTGCCGGTCTTCGCCGGCCTGGCCGCCGGCCCGGCCTATTTCGCCGGTCCGACCGCTGGCTACCTGGTCGGCTTCGTGGCCTCGGCCGCGCTGATGGGCCTGGCGGTCGAGCGCGGCTGGACCCGCAGCCTGGCTGGCATGGCCGCGGCCATCGCCGTCGCCTCGCTGATCCCCTTCGTCACCGGCGTGGCCTGGCTTGCGGTGCTGGTCGGTCCGGCTGCGGCGATCTCTGCCGGCCTGGTGCCGTTCATCCCGGCGGCGATCCTCAAGGGCGCCCTGGCCGGCCTGCTGCTGGCCAAGATCGACGGCCTGGCCCAGCGCCGCGACGCCTGAGACCAAAAGGACGCAACGACGCAGAAGCGGCGTTGCGTCCCATGTCCGAGTTTCATTAGATGGCAGCAGCGCCACGGCGGACGACCGCGGCGACTTGCGGAAACCACGCTCGATGCGAACAGGGGGGAGAGCCCGAATATGAAGCGGCGGAATTTCATCGCGACCGCGGGGGTGGGCCTGGCGGCCGTGCCGCTGGCGGCGCCGGCGATCGCGCAGGACAAGCCCGAGGTCAAATGGCGCCTGGCGTCGAGCTTTCCGAAGTCGCTCGACACCATCTATGGCGGCGCCGACGTGATGTCGAAGACGCTGTCCGACCTGACCGACGGCAAGTTCCAGATCCAGGTCTTCCCGTCGGGCGAGCTGGTGCCCGGCCTGCAGGCGCTGGACGCCACCCAGAACGGCACCGTCGAGGCGGCGCACACCGTGGCCTACTACTATGTCGGCAAGGACCCGACCTTCGCCATCGGCTCGTCGATCCCGTTCGGCCTCAACGCCCGGCAGCAGAACGCTTGGCTGTATCACGGCGGCGGCAACGACCTGCTGAACACCTTCTTCGGCAATTACGGCGTGGTCGGCTTCCCCGGCGGCAACACCGGCACCCAGATGGGCGGCTGGTTCCGCAGCGAGGTCAAGTCGCTGGCCGACCTCAAGGGCCTCAAGATGCGCATCGCCGGCCTCGCCGGCCGGGTGGTCGAGCGCATCGGCGTGGTGCCGCAGCAGATCGCCGGCGGCGACATCTACCCGGCGCTGGAGCGGGGCACGATCGACGCCACCGAATGGGTCGGCCCCTATGACGACGAGAAGCTCGGCTTCTACCAGGTCGCCAAGTTCTACTACTACCCGGCCTTCTGGGAAGGCGGCCCGACCGTGCATTTCCTGTTCAACAAGGAGAAGTACGAGGCCCTGCCGGACGGCTACAAGAAGGCGCTGGCCGTGGCCACCGAGATCGCCAACKTCAACATGCTGGCGCTGTACGACGTGAAGAACATCGCGGCGATCCGCAGCTTGGTCGGCAAGGGCGTGCAGTTGAAGCCGCTGCCGCGCGACGTGCTCGACGCCGCCTATGTCGAATCCTTCAAGCTCTATGACGAGCTGTCGGCCTCGAACGCCAACTGGAAGGCGATCTACGAGCCGTGGAAGAAGTTCCGCGGCGAGGCCTATCAGTGGTTCCGCGTCGCCGAATTCACCTATGACAGCTACGTCTACGCCCAGCAGGCGGCCGGCAAGTAGGCAAGCCTCCCGCTGAGCCGATCAGGGCCGGTCCTTCGCGGGACCGGCCCTTTTGCTGACTACTTGAAGTCCGGCGGCGGCAGGGGATCGCCCGGCTGCGCGGGGGC